>CALHBU010000038.1 GCA_937930655.1 uncultured Acidimicrobiales bacterium
CAGATGGAACAGGTGATGGGGCAATGCCTCGACAAGGGCATCAAAGTCGTGAGCAACGCAGGAGGCCTCGACCCTGACGGCTGCGCAGACGCCATACAAGAGGTGGCCGACAGGCTCGGGTTGTCGCCCACCATCGCCTACGTCAACGGCGACGATCTTCTTCCCCGGTTGGAGGATCTTGTTGATGCAGGGGTCGATCTCGCTCACTTCGAGGATGGCTCGCCGGTTGGTGACATCTCCCGGTTTGTCACCGCCAACGCCTATCTCGGGTGTTGGGGCATCGTTGAGGCGCTCAACCAGGGGGCCGACATCGTCGTGACCGGTCGGGTTACTGACGCCGCGGTCGTGTGCGGTCCCGCCGCTTGGCATCACGGCTGGCAGCGGGATGACTGGGACCAGTTGGCTGGGGGAGTGGTGGCCGGTCACATCATCGAATGTGGCGCCCAGACCACCGGCGGCAACTATTCCTTTTTCACCGAAGTGTCGGGGATGGAGCGGATCGGATTCCCCTACGCCGATGTTCATGCCGATGGTTCGTGTGTGATCGGCAAGCACGGCGGCACAGGGGGCGAGGTTTCGATCGGCACCGTTACCTCCCAGTTGCTCTACGAAATCGGCGGACCGGGGTATCTCGGTCCCGACGTGACCAGCCGATTCGACACCATCGAGCTCACCCAGCAGGCTCCCGACCGGGTATTGGTACACGGCACGAAGGGCGAGCCGCCACCGTCCACCCTCAAGGTGGCGATGAACGAAATCGGTGGCTACCGAAACGATGTCAACATCGTCATGACCGGGCTCGACATCGAGGCGAAAGCTCAGCTCCTCGACGATGCGTTCTGGACGGCGTGTCCCTATGAGCCAGCCGATTACGCCAGCGTCACGCGCCAGATCATCAGGACCGATCACGAGGACCCGGACACCAACGAGACGGCCGGGGCCATGTGGAAGCTTACGGTCAAAGACCCCGACGAGCGGAAGGTTGGGCGGGCATTCAGCAACTCGCTCACCGAGATCGGTCTGGCCTCGATTCCCGGGCTCTACGGCATCGGAAGTGCGCCGTCGGCTGGATCGCCCTACGGCGTCTACCGTCCGGCCGTTGTACCGGCCGACCTTGTGCCGAACCATGTCCACGTGCTCGGCCAGGGGACAACAGTTGTCGAGTCGGTTGCCCCGGCTGCAGACGTCACGGTTGAGACCACACCGGGAGCCGACGTGTCGGTGCCGGGAGGCCCAACCGAGCATGTGGCCTTTGGAAGCGTCATCGGGACCCGCTCGGGAGACAAGGGAGGCAACGCCAACCTCGGTGTTTTCACTCGCTCTGACGAGGGGTTTGCCTGGCTCGACGATTTTCTCACCGTCGAGCGGCTTCGGCTGCTCCTGCCCGAAGCCTCCGAGCTCCCGATCGACCGGCATCGCTTTCCTGCCATCCGATCGCTCAACTTCCTCATCCACGGGATCTTGGAAGAGGGTGTCGCGTCATCCACTCGTCAGGATGGGCAGGCCAAGAGCCTTGGTGAGTGGCTTCGGTCCCGATATGTCGACGTGCCCGCTGAACTACTGCGTTAGACCCCGACGAGAGCCGTTCGAATCCTCGATCTCGGCAACCTGTCGAACGTTGACGGGTCGACGAGTTCTCTGACCGCTAGCTAGGTTGGCCTCGGAAGTTGGGCTGAGGCACAGCCGAAGCGAATGAAGGTCGGTTGAACTCATGGAACTTGATCTGGCAGCGAGCGAGGTAAACCAGGACCCCGACCGTTTTGCCCGGGAGGTACTGGCTGATGGGCCCGTCCAATGGAGCGAGGCCCACGGTGCCTGGTTGTACCTAACGCACGAGGCCGTATCGGATGGCTTCCGCGACACCCGACTCTCAGCCGACCGGATTGGCCCGTTTGAGCGGGTTGCGGCCGAGCGGCCTGAGGAGTTCGGCAAAATCGTCGAACTGCTGTCCGGTTGGATGATCTTTCGGGATCCGCCGGCCCACACCAGACTTCGGGATCCAGTCAGACGAGCGGTCACCCCTCGAGTAGTCGAGGGCGTGAGGCCAGCTATCGAGCAGACAGTCGAAGATCTCCTGGAGGCCATGCCGTCGTCGGGCCTTTACGATTTCAAAACCGAGTTTGCCGAGACGCTTCCGGCTTTGGTGATCGCCGATCTGCTGGGCGTACCGGCTTCGGAACGCCATCGTTTCAAGGGCTGGTCTGACGGTCTGGGAGAGATCATCTTCTCCGTACGCCCTGGCGCCATTCCCACCGACACGGTGAGGGAAGCCGCCGATGAGTTCACCAGCTTCTTCCAGGAACTTATCGAACACCGTCGCAGCCACCCCGGCGACGACCTCATTAGTCTGATGGTCCAGGGAGGCGCCGATGAGCTCACGGCAATGGAGCTGGTGGGTGCCTGCACCCTCCTGTTGTTTGCGGGGCACGAGACCACCACCAACATGCTGGTTAGCTCGATCCGGGTCCTCAACGATCACCCGGAGCAGCGCCATCGCTTGATCTCCGACCCAGCCGTCACCGCCACTGCGGCCGATGAACTGCTGCGAGTGGCAGGACCGGCCAAGACCATGGTCCGCAGGGTTGGGGAGCCCTTCGAGTTGCATGGACAACAGTTGGAAGCCCGTCAGAAGGTCTTCCTGGTGATCCTCACCGCCAATCGGGACCCTGCCGTCTTCGCCGAACCTGAAGTGGTCGATCTTGGCCGAGAACCGAACACCCATCTTGGGTTCGGATGGGGTCTCCATCACTGTCTTGGGGCCCCTCTGGCCCGCATGGAACTGACGGTGGCCCTTCGTCGCCTGTACGAAACACACCCGCACTTGGTGCCAGCCGAACCGGACCGTAAGTGGTCGGGGAACGAGTTGGGTCTTGGCTTCGGGAAGATGCTGGTTCAGATCTAGACAGCAATTACTGTCGCCGCCATGAAGTTTGGTCTTCGGTATTGCAACATTGGGCCGCTCTCACAGCGAGAGCCAGCGTTGGAGCTGGCGCAGTACGCCGAGCAGGCGGGATTCGAGTCGCTGTGGAGTATCGAGCACGTCGTTATCCCCGCCGGGTACCAGTCGGCCTACCCGTACTCCGATGACGGCCGGTTCGGGTGGTCTGAGAAACTCGACTACCCGGATCCGGTGATGTGGCTGGCCGTCATCGCTGGCGCTACCACAACCCTCAAGCTCGGTACTGCGGTGATGATCCTGCCCCAGCGCAACCCAGTCGTGCTGGCCAAGGAGTTGGCCACCATCGACATGATGTCGGGCGGGCGGATGTTGTTCGGCGCAGGCTCGGGTTGGCTGGAAGAAGAGTTCGACTCCATCGGTGTGCCTTTCGACGAGCGAGGGCCACGAACTGACGAGGCCATCGAGGTGCTCCGATGTCTGTGGTCAGAGGAAGAGGCGACCTTCGACGGTCAGTTCCACTCCTTCGACCGGGCTCTGATGTTCCCGAAGCCGGTGCAGGTGATCGGCGGCAAGCCAGCCGTGCCCATCATCATCGGCGGCCATTCCAAGCTGGCGGCCCGTCGAGCCGGCCGGACCGGCGATGGCTTCTTCCCCGCCCGGGCCACCCCCGACGATCTCGGTGAGCTCCTTGCCGTGGTGGAAAAGACGGCCAAGGACAATGGCCGAACCATGAACGACATCGAAATCACCGCCGGGTCGGTCTTCGACCTCGATGCGGCCCGAGCCTTTGAACAGATGGGCGCTGATCGGGTCATGTGTCCCTTGATGCTGCCCGACCTGATCGACAATCTCGATGACGCAAAGCGCAAGGTCGACTGGTTCGTCGACGAGATCATGAGCAAGTTCTAACCATGGGGGAGACGCCGAGGGGAGGTGCTGAACCGGAGGCCGGGATCGGACGCGCCGTTCGCGAGTTGGCCCGTGTGTTCGAACCGTTCCACAGCCTCGGTTACTACACCGACGAGATTCTGCGCATGAACGAGCATGGTTTCCGCGGCTGGTGGCATGCCTATTTCGCCTATCGGTTTGCCCCCATGGGTGCCGTGCCGGCCGCAGTGGTCACTGCAACCGCCTACGGCTTTGCCCCTCGATTCGTCGAGCGTGCGGTGCCCGGTGTCTGGGAGATACTCCCGCCCGAGGATGTGCTTGCCCGACACCGGGAGCTCGAGGTCGCCGCTCTGGATCGGATCTTTGGTGACGGCCGGTTTGATGCACAGTTGGCAGAGGCCGCCTCTTTGGCCCGGGCATCCATCGAACATGCCGATGTTGTTGGCAAGCCGCTCTTTGCCGCTCATGCCGACCTTCGGTGGCCTGAGAAGGCAGACGAGGTGCTGTTGCACGCCTGTGGCCTGCTCCGCGAGCACCGAGGCGACTGCCACGTTGTTGCCCTCGCAGCGGCTGGCGTCGACGGTATTGAGTGTCATCTGCTCATGGCCGCCCATGGCCAAGGCAACCAGCCGACCATCGAGGGCATCAGAGGTTGGAACGCCGAAGAATGGAACGCGGCGGCAGCTCGACTTGAGCAAAGAGGGTGGTTGAACCCCGATGGTTCCCAGACCACGACCGGCCAAGAGGCCCGGGTCGAGATCGAACGTCACACCGATCGCCTGGCCCGTGAGCCGGTCGATCGTCTTGGTCAGACCGGCACCGCTCGGCTCACCGAACTGCTGGGCGAGCTGGTCGGCCACCTGCTGGCCCAAGGCGAGATTCCCGGTGTTTGGCCGCCACCCGCGGTCATCAAGTCGGCCGGTTCCGTGAAGAAGTCAGTCTGATGAAAGCACCTGTATGAAGCCTTTCTCCGACCTTGTTGTCGTCGAACTCGTCGGCTCGATCGCCGGTGGCTATGCCACCAAGCTGTTGGCCGATCGGGGGGCCCAGGTAACTCTGATCGACCCCTCGCCACCGCCCCTCGATGCCGAGCATGCGGCCTGGCACTATCTGCATCGAAACAAGACCGTCCGCTCAGAGCTCGGCGATCTGGCCAAACACGCCGATCTGTTGGTTGAGAGTTCCGGTTTCGGCCCTCTCCGCTCACAGATCCCAGCTCGGGACGGGTTGGTCCGCCTTCACATCTCGCCTCACGGGCTCACCGGGGTCTACGCCGACTTCGAGTCGACAGATCTGACCGACTGGGCGTTGTCGGGTCATCAGTACCTCTACGGCGACCCGGAGCGGCACCCTATTCCCGGGCCGCCGAACCAACCGGCGTACGCCGCCGGCCTGTTGGGTTGCATCGGGGCGTTGGCCGCCCTCCTTGGGGCTGATGCCGGTCAGGTCGACTCGAATCAGACGGTCGAGATCAGTCATGTGGAGGCCATGGCGTCCCTCCATCAGTTCACCCTCCTTCGCTATCAGTACGGCCACGAAGTTCTGACCCGCATGGGCAATCGGTTCACCGGTCAGGGCCTCCCCAACAGCATCTACCGATGCGCCGATGGTTGGGTGTCGATCTGCTGTGTGACCGATCAGCAGATCGAGAGCCTGCTCGGCATCCTCGATCGTGACTGGGTGCTGGAACAGATCGACTCGCCGCAGGATGTGCAGCTCCATCCTGCGCTGGTCGAGGACGGTCTGGTTCCCTGGCTGGCCGAGCGCAGTCGTGACGAAGTGGTCGAGCTGTTCCAGGCGCTGCGTATCCCGACCTGTCCGGCCATGGCCATGGACGATCTGTTGACCGATGCTCACCTGGACGACCGGCAGTGGTGGGCCGACGACGACGAACGTCGCCTTCCTGGCCCGCCGGTGCGGCTTAGCAACCATTCGTGGTCGGGTGGGTCCTCCCCGGCCGGTCGGGCCGATGATCCCAACGGTTCGGGCCCGCTTGCCGGTCGGGTGGGTCACGGGCAGCCAGTCGAGGGCGGCGGTCCGCTCTCTGGACTCACGGTGCTCGATCTCACCCGGGTGTGGGCGGGCCCGTTGGCGGCCAGGATTCTGGGCGATCTCGGGGCCGACGTGGTGATGGTCGAAGCCCCCTGGAACCGTGGTCCGAAAGTCATTCCACAAACCGTGGCAACCGTGACCAAGGTGTACCCCAACGACGAATTGGGCGAACGTCATTGGAACCGCAACGGTCACCTGAACAAATACGCCGTGAACAAGCGGTCACTGGTCCTCGACCTCACCAAGGAAGATGGTGCTGAAGCGTTCCGAACCTTGGCCAAGGGTGTCGACATCGTCATCGAGAACTACAGCCCTCGGGTCATGCCCCAGTTCGGTCTTGGCGCCGACGATCTGCTGGCGGTCAACCCCGACATCATCAACGTCACCATGCCAGGCTACGGCCGGACCGGGCCAGCTCGCGATTGGGTGGCCTACGGCTCGTGTCTCGACAGTCACGGCGGCCTCACCATGCTCACCGGCTACCGCGACGACAATCCTTGGAAGGGCGGAATTGCCTGGCCCGACCCCATTGCCGGGTTGCATGCGGTGGTCAGCACCCTGCTGGCGGTGTGGGATCGCAGTGCCGGCCAAACGAGGGGCCAAACGGTTGAAGTTGCCCAGTTCGAGTCGCTGCTGAACGTGGTCGGAGACCAGCTGTTGGCCGCCCAGCTGGGCGTAACGGCCAGCCCGCTCGGTGGTCGGCACGCAACCCAGGCCCCCCACGGGGTCTACCGCTGCCTCGGCCACGATCGTTGGATCTCGTTGTCAGTCATCGACGATTCGAAATGGCAGGCCATGGTCGATCTCCTGGATCTCGACGAGGGGTGGCGATCGTGGGATGCCAAGACCCGCCAGTCCAACCACGACCAGATCGACGCAGCTATCGAGGCCTGGACCTCAACCCACGATCACATGCTGGCCATGTACCGCCTCCAGGACGTCGGCATTGCCGCCGGAGCAGTTGTTGATGCGGCCGGCCTTCGGTCTGATCCCCAACTCAACTCTCGGGCTGTGATGGAGACCATCAATCAGCCTGATGTGGGAACGATGGCCCTCACCCGGACGCCCATCCGATTCAACGGCCGCTACCCCGAGCTCGGTCCGGCCCCCGGCCTTGGCCAACACAACGACGACGTCCTAGAGCAGTTCGGGGTTGGTGCTGACGAGCGGGCCCGGCTCCGAACGCTTGAGGTCGTCACCGACGAACCGCCCGGCTAGCGGCCGGGGAGCTACACCGATCAAAGCAAGAGAAAAGGACGCGCGCCTTCATGATCAAAGTGATTGAGATCGTCAACCGTCGACCCGGGATGTCGGTCGATGACTTTCAGAAGCATTGGTTGGACAACCACGGGCCCATCGTGGCTCGCCTCCCCGGATTGCAACGTTATGTGCAGAGCCATGTGCGTCTCGGTGGATACAAACGGGGCGACGTGCCCTATGACGGCATCGCCGAGCTGTGGTTTGCCGACAAGGCGGCGCTGGGGGCCATCGCCTCCATGCCGGAGTTTGCAGCAGCCAAGGAGGACGAACCCAACTTCATCGATGGTTCGACCTTGATAGAGCTGGTGGTGGACGAGCATGTAATCAAAGATGGTGCAGTACCAGCCAATGACCCGATCAAGAACATCGAGTTCGTGAACTTCCGTTCCGGGATGTCACCAGAGGCCGGTCAGGGCTACTGGCGCGACACCCACGGTCCGATAGCCGCCGCCATTCCGACCATGAGCCGTTATGTGCAGAGCCACACTCGACTGGGGGCCTACGGCAAGGCAGCGCCGCCTCCGTTCGACGGGCTAGCCATGACGTGGTGGGAAGGGCTCGACGCCATGCGGGCATCGGCCGAGTCAGCTGAGTATCAGGTCACCCGAGATGACGAACCGAACTTCATCGGACCCGAGCCGGCAGTCATCCTGACCACCGAGCACGTGATTGTGGGCTAGACGAGCAAGACAGCCGGTGGGAGCTGGCTACGAATCGTCGGCGGCCCGAGCCAGCAGGGTGCGGGAGATCACCAGTTTCTGGATCTCGCTGGTTCCCTCACCGATGATCATGAGGGGCGCATCGCGATAAAGCCGTTCGACGCCGTATTCGGTGGTGAAGCCGTTGCCGCCATGGATTCGCATGGCCTCCAATGCCAGCTCGGCCGCTGTCTCCGATGCGAACAGCTTGGCCATACCGGCCTCCATGTCGGCCCGTTCGCCAGCATCGGCTCGGCGGGCGGCATCGGCCACCATTAACCGGGCGGCATGGAGCTTGGTGGCCATCTCTGCCAGCTTGAAGCCAATCGCTTGATGCTGGGCGATTGGCCGACCGAACGCCTCTCGCTGTTGGGCGTAGTCGAGGGCGGCATCGAAGGCTGCTTGGGCCACACCGACCCCTCGAGCTGCCACATTGATTCGCCCCAGTTCGAGGGCGGCCAGAGCCCAACGAAAGCCCTGACCCAGACCGTCTTCGCCACCCAGAAGTGCGTGGCCGGGGATGCGGTGGTCGACGTAGCTCATCTCCACCGTCTCCAAGCCTCGGTAGCCCAGCTTGTCGATGTGTTTCGAGATAGTGAGACCGCCGTCGCCCTGTGGCCCCGGGGTTTTCTCGACGATGAAACAGCTGATGTCGTCCTCGGTGGTTCGGGCCAGCAGAGCGATGACACTGGCTCGCTCGCCGTTGGTCACCCACATCTTGGTTCCGTTGATGACCCACTCGTCACCATCGGGCCGGGCCTTGCATCGCAGGGCCGATGCGTCACTTCCCGAATCAGGCTCCGACAACGAGAAGCAGCCCCGCCGGGTACCGGCCGCCATCTCGGGAAGTAGTCGCTTCTTCTGTTCGTCGGTGCCGAACCGATTGATGAGTTGGGCAGCAATGAGATGGCTGTTGATCACACCGGCCAGCGACATCCAACCTCGTGAAAGCTCCTCGATGACCCTGGCATAGGTTGAATAGTCGAGACCGAGTCCGCCGTACTCCTCCGGAATGGTGGCGCCGAACAGGCCGAAGGCCTGCATCTGGTCGACCATGCCATCGGGGTAGATGTCGTCGAGCTCGAAGTCCCGCACATGGGGCAACACGTCTTTGTCGACAAACGTTGCGAGGGTGTCGATCATCTGGTCGGCGGTAACAGCGTCCATCACTGCATCTTGCCAGGGGTTCCGGCCTCAGGCAGAACCAGCTCGTTCGCTAGGAAGCGTCGCCGAGATGGATGAAAAGGCAGCTTCGTTCCTCACCTCCGACGTTGCGGCTGATGTGGCCCTGGCCATCAACGTCTTCGGCCAAGAGGATCGAGCCTGGCCCGAGGCGGCGAACCTCGCCGCTCCCGATCTCGATCTCCACCGAGCCGAGCAGGTTTACGACCAACTGACGGCGGGGCGCGTTGTGAAAGTCGAGGTCGTAGTCGCCATCAACCTCACGGAACTGGACGGCGGTGGCCGCCCAGGGGTCGGAGATGCTGCCCATGAGGGCCGGGTAGTCGTTGAGGTCGATGGTCACGTCCTCGAAATGCGATTGCCCGTCTTCTCCGGTGTAGATGCGTACGACGTCCATGTTGTTTCCTTTTTCGTGAGTGGTTCAGGGGTGAGTGCTTCAGGTTTGTTTGAGTGCGGCTTGGACCGCGGGGATGACCTCGGTGACGAACAGCTCGAACGAGGTCATGGCCTCGGCCTGATCCATATCGCCCCAGAAAAAGGCACCGAGCAGATAGTCGGGTCCGCCGACTTCAGCCATTTCGATGTACGACTCAGCGACCTGTTGCGGTGATCCGGCGACCAGGGCATGGGCGGCCGAAGCTGCTTCGGCGTCGCCACCGAAGCTGGGATCTCGGGCCGCCGACTCCCCGGTGCGGTCGAAATGGTGATTGATGTGCGGGGTGTAGAGCCTCCAGGCCTGAACCCCTCGTTCCTTGGCCGTCTTGCTGTTCTTGTCGACTACCACCTGGCGGCTGACGCCGATGGTTGTGTGTTCGACAGCCGGGTTGAAACGCGGCGGCTCTGTTCGCTCGGCGCAAATACGTCGGTGTTCGGCGACGGTTGCAGCAACGGCTTGTGGAGGCCCGCCCAACATGGTGTTCATGTTCAATTCGGCAGCCCGAATGCCATTGCCGGCGTACCAAAGAGGCGGATAGGGGCGCTGGATCGTCTCGAAGGGGACCTCGGCCCCGTCGACCGGCTGCCCTTCCAGCACTTCCACCATCCTGCGCAGATGGTCGTCGAAGGTTTCGGCGATGCGCTCTGTTTCGAGATCGAGCAGACGGTGCTCTGGTGGACTCACCCCTTTGCCGACGCCCATCTGGAACCGACCGTTGGTGAGATGGTCGAGCATGATCACCTCCTCGGCCAGCCGTACCGGGTGATAGCCGGGCACGATGTGAACCAGCGAGCAGAGTTTGATTCGGTCGGTCAGCGGAGCCATCGCCGACAACAAGAGACTGGGCGACGGTGTGGCGTCGAGCTTGCTGAGGTGGTGCTCGGTGGTGTGATAGCCCCATAGCCCGGCTTCCTCGGCGGCCTGCACGTAGTCCAGCCGCTCCTGGAAAATCTGTTTGAGCGGCACCTCTGGCCGCATCTCCACATGATCAACCACCCCAAAGCGCATGCCGCAGCTTGCTCCGCACGATGCCGAGCCGCAATTGTTGCCCCATGGCTGAAACCGATGATCTGAACGCACGACTGCAGCGACTGGAAGACATCGAGGCCATCAAAGCATTGAAGGCCATCTACTGCCGGTACTGCGACGACAACTACGACCCCGACGGATTGGCCTCGGTCTTCACCGAGGACGCACTGTGGGACGGCGGCAACACCTTTGGTGTCGCCGATGGCCGAGCCGCTATCCGTCAGCACTTCGTTGGCGCCAGCAAACGGGTCACCATTGCCCGCCATCAGGTGATGAATCCCATCATCGACGTGGGTGTTGGCGGCGATCCCGACCAGGCCGCCGGACATTGGCTGCTCTTTCAACCATGCACCAATGCCGGACCGGACGGAGAAGAGGCGGTGTGGTTGGCCGCTACCTACGCCGACACGTATCGACGGGACGACACCGGGCCTGGCGGCTGGCTCATTTCCGGTACCACCATCGATGTGGCGTTCTTCTCTCACTACGACCGGGGTTGGGTGGAAGAGCGGTACCTCCCCGGGCGGCAGCCGTAGCTGACATGGATCTTCCGCTTGACGAGTGGGACGACGAGTCGGATGCCATCCTCGAGCCAGCACACATGGCGCGAGGGCTGTCGTTGCCGAAGCGGGTGGTGCTGTCGTTCTTTTTCGACGTCGTCGAACGACGCGGTTCGGATCCGGCCTCCGGTTTTGAACAAATTGGTACTCGGCAGATGGAGAACGGCCCGCGAGTGATCTGGCAGGTCGGTGATGGCGACCAGGCGGTGGCAGTGCTCAACCCCGGCACCGGGGGACCGACCTCGGTGACGATGCTCGAGATCTGCATCGCAGCCGGGGCCCAGAAGATCGTCGCCGTTGGTGGGGCCGGGGCGCTGGTGGATGAATTGACCATGGGGAACGTGGTGATACCGACCAAAGCCCTCAGAGACGAAGGCACCTCGTTTCACTACCAACCGGCCGGCCGGTGGCAGGAACTCGACTCCGGTGTGTCAGGGCAGCTGGCGCAGTTCCTCACAGCAAGCGATGTTCCCCATCAGCTGGCACCGGTGTGGACCACCGACGCCCTCTTCAGGGAGACACCGGCCAAAGTGGCCAGACGCCGAGACGAAGGCTGTGTGCTGGTCGAGATGGAATGTGCATCGCTGGCCGCGGCAGCCCAGTTCCGGGGCGTGCAGTTCGGACAGCTCCTGTATGCCGGCGACAGCCTGGCCACTGAGGACTGGGACGAGCGAGGCTGGAAGCAAGCGGCCGATGTGCGGGAAACGCTGCTCGATCTGGCCATCGGCGCAGTCCGGGTCCTCTGAGCCGAATCCCCAGACAACCCCTCAAAAGATTCCGCTTTTGGACCGACGTTCCGGGGTGCGTAGCTTTGAGCGATGTCCAGCGACGGCAACCAGGTAGTTCGAGAGTTTCTGGGTATGGAAGCCACCGAGCTCGCAACACAGTGGCGACTCCCCGTGACCGAGGCCATCTGCGGTGGTCGAGGCAATCTGTATGGCGGTTGTGGACTGGCTGCGGTCATCGAAGCGGCAGAGGGCGCCACCGATGAACTGACGGCCTGGGCTACCTGCCAGTTTGTCGGAGGTGCCGTTCCGGCCGATGTCATTGACTTGGTCGTCGAGGTGGTGGCTGCCGGTCATCGGATGTCGCAACTGCGAGTGATTGGCACGGTCCGGGACAACCTCTTCCTGACCGGGCTGGTCGCGGTGGGACGACGCCCGGAGGTCGCTGCCGGTCGGTGGGAACAGATGCCCGACGTGCCGCCGCCAGACGACTGCCCCACCAGAAAGATGGCCAACGAGGAACGTCGCGGCGGCCTTCGGCCCCGTATCGACGAACGAACGGCCACCAACGGACCCGACGGATTTCTCACGGCCGACGACGACGGTCGTTCGGCCCTGTGGGCCACCATGCCCGGCGGCGTTCCGGCCGCGGCGTCGGCCTTAGCGGTTGTGGGCGATGATGTCTCGGTCGGTGTCGCGGCCGCAGTATCGGCCGACGTTCGGGCTCGAAGCATCGACAACACCCTCCGGATGGTCGAGCTGCGCGAGACCCCGTGGGTTTTGGCCGACATCAAAGTCCACAGCGTCGGTGAAGGGCTGGGCCACGGCAACGTGAACCTCTGGTCCCAGGACGGCCACCTGCTGGCCATCACCAGCCAAAGCGGCATGGTGGGCCCTCGGTGAACAACCCAGTACGGCTTGGCGCGCCCATGACGGGATTGCTCCCCTGAAACGAGTCACCTCGCTCAACACGGCGTCGGGTCAGCTGGAGAAGGTTCCCCGACGAAGCTGGCTGGCGCTTGTACTCGCCGCGCTCTCCTTCACCATCATCTCCATCAACGTGACAGGTACCAATATCGCGTTCGGCGCCATCGAGGATGAGTTCACCGACTCCAGCCGCAGCACTCTGTCCTGGGCTCTCAGCGGCTACAGCATCGTGCTCGCCACCTTCATGGTCCTCGGCGGTCGTCTGGCTGATCGTCTCGGTCGTCGCCGGGTCTTCTTCAGCGGGATAACCGTCTTTCTCATTGGATCGCTGGCCTGTGCCCTGGCTCCCACCGGCTTGTTGTTTGTTGCCGGCCGAATTGTTCAGGGGCTTGGCGGAGCGTTCGTCGTGCCGTCGTCGCTGGCGCTCGTTCTGCCAGCCTTTCCTGCCGGGCGACGAACATCGGCGGTTGCTGTTTGGACCGCCAGTGGGTCGGCCGGTGCCGCAGCTGCTCCCAGCCTGTCGGCCTTCATCGTGGAGTTCTTCGGATGGCGCTGGGTCTACCTCATTGCGGTGCCGATCGGGCTACTTGTTTTGGTTCTCGGTCGGCGATTGCTGGACGAATCAACCGGCGACGACTCCGGAGCCCCCGTTGATCTGCTTGGCTT
>CALHBU010000039.1 GCA_937930655.1 uncultured Acidimicrobiales bacterium
GGCTTCGACCTGCTCGGCTCGGAGGCGGAGATGGACGAGGCACTGGCTTCGCTCGGCCTTGAGGAGGGCGATCCTGCCGTTCTGGAGGCACAACGCATCCGCTTCGGTATCCCTGCCCATGGCCATGAGCTGACCGACAAGACCATCCCGGCCGAGGCCGGCATCGTCGAACAGTCCGTCAGTTTCACCAAGGGCTGTTTCGTCGGTCAGGAACTGGTGGCCCGGGTGGACAGCCGGGGTAACAACACGCCGAGGAACCTGGCCGGCGTTCGAATCGACGGCAATCAGGCTCCAGCCGCAGGCGCCGAACTTCGCATCGACGGCGATGCCGTAGGCCAGATCACAAGCGTTGGGGCGTCGCCATCCCTGGGACCAGTGGCGTTGGCCTACATCAAGCGAGGCACGGACGAGTCAGCCACCGTTCAGGTGCAGTTGCCTTCTGGAGAAATGACCGACGCACAACTGGTGAGCCTTCCGTTCTAAGGCCGGCCCTTCACGGGATCAGCTACCGGAAGGGTGATGACCATGGTGGTACCTCCCCGTTGCCCACCCGAGGCCGCTACCTGGCCACCCATGCCCTCCACCAGTTCCCGCACGATGGCCAGCCCGAGGCCGGAAGAGTTCTCTGCCCTTCGTGGCTTCAGCTTGGTGACATAAAGGCGCTCGAACACGAACGGTAAATCGGCCACCGGAATACCGGGGCCGTCGTCGGTCACAACGACATCGACCACGTCGTCCCGCTGTTCGATATCAACGATGATTGAGTGCTCGGCGAACTTGAGCGCGTTATCGATGAGGTTCCCAATGGCCTGCGCCACCCGCTGAGCGTCAGCCACGACGGCAACTGGCTGGGTCGACCCGACTGTTAACTGCAGGCCGTACTCGTCGGCCCTGGGCTGCTGACCGGCCACCGCGTCGGCTACAAGCGCCGACACATCGACAGCTGCCAGTTCGAAACGAAAACGACGTGTCGTGAGCTGCGCCAAATCGAGCAGGTCCTGGACCAAGCGGCCAAGACGTTTGGCATTGGAGGAGATGACCTCGCCGGCCCTGACCGGGTCCTCGGTGGCGCCGTCGGTCAACGCCTCCGCATACCCGGTGATCGCAGTTAGAGGAGTTCGGAGATCGTGGGAGATCGACAGGAGAAACTCCTGTTCGGCGGACCTCGACCGGTCGAGTTCCTCCGTCATCTGGTTGACCGACGTTCCGAGCTGGGCCAATTCGTCGTCGCCTGACACCTCTACCCGTGCCCTCAGATCGCCGGCCGCAATCTGTTTGGTAGTTGTCTGAATCTGCCTGATTGGTCGGATGAACCGAGACGCCATCACATTGGCTGCCACCACGCTGGCGGCAAGGACCACGCCCGCCGAGACGAGGAACCAGAGTTGAGCTCGGCGGCCGATTGTCGCGACGTCTTGCCGCACCAGAATGGCATTCAGTCGATCAGCTCGAGGCCCTCGACGGCTGTCGAATTCGACGCGACGAAGGCCGACGACCGCCCGCCCGTCGTCGAGGAGTATCTGATCTCCACCGGTCAACTCGGCCAACTGTTCGCTGTCCAAGCCTAATTCGGTAGGGCTCGGCCGGTTACCGGTGATCACCGCCACATCGCCCTCGGCACTGATGCCAGCCAGGATGACGTCGCCTGTGCTGAAGGCTGCCCCAATGCGTCTGAGGGTTTGGTCCAGTCGCTCGGGCGAGAATCCATCGGCGGCTAGGTCGTCAAGGGCGTCGAGCTGTTGCGACACATCTTCCCTGGCTTCTTGCCGAGAACCGATCTGGGCCAATAGGAGAACCCCGGCACCGACGAGAATGATCGAAAGGAGCGCAATGCCGACCATGGCAAGCATCAGACGGCGTTGCATCAGCCGAGCCGATAACCAATGCCGCGCACCGTCGCCAGCGGTAGATCGTCGCCGAGCTTTCGCCGAAGCTGTCTGATGTGTACGTCAACGGTCCGGGTATCGCCGATCCAACCCTCGCCCCACGCTCCGTCCAGGATCTGCTGCCGAGAAAGAGCGGTCCCGCTGTTTTCGACCAGGGTCTCCAGGAGAGCGAATTCCTGGGTAGCAAGCTGTACCTCCACCCCGCCAACGGTCGCTTCCCGCCGCCTGAGGTCGACGTTGATGGCGCCATAGCTGACAGTCTCCACGTCGCTCTGGGCACGATCTCCACGTCGCAGGATGGCTTTGATCCGGGCCACCACTTCCCGGGGCGAAAATGGCTTGGTGACGTAGTCGTCGGCACCCAGCTCGAGACCAAGAATTCGGTCGACCTCGTCGTCTCGGGCGGTTAGGAACAACACCGGCACATCGCTCGTGGCACGAATCTGGCGACAGACATCCATGCCATCCATCGCCCCTGGTAAGCCGATATCGAGCACGACGAAGTCCGGTTGGCGAGCCCGGATTGCCTCGACACCATCCTCGCCGTTCGTGGCGTTGTGGACGGTCCAACCCTCTCGACGAAGATAGAGGGTCAGAAGGTCGGCGATGTCAGGCTCGTCCTCGACAACGACGATGGAGGTGCTCACCCACCAAGTGTGACCCCTGGA
>CALHBU010000040.1 GCA_937930655.1 uncultured Acidimicrobiales bacterium
CGGGGCGGGGTACCCTTGGGCCTCATGCAGTAGCCACGGTTGGAACACAACCAGGTGCGACCCAACATGCACTGCTTGCAACCGCCACAAAACATCGAGGTACACGCGATCACATGATCGCCAACCTTTACCGAGGTCACGTCGGACCCGACGGCTTCAACAACCCCTGCCGGTTCGTGACCCGGCACGGTGGGGGTCGGCCCACCGATGGAGCCCTGCATGAAGTGCAGATCGCTGTGGCATACGCCGCAGGCCGCAGTTCGAAGCAGAACCTCGTTGGGCATGGGGTCGTCGAGTTGAATGGTTTCGATCGTCAGGTCTTGCCCGACTTTCTGGAGTACCGCGGCCTTTGCATTGATCATGACCGCAGTCTGTCAAAGATCGGGCGCCGAGTCCTGCTGTGGCTAGGCTCGCCTTTGCTGTTCGCTGCGGCAGCACCAACGAACTGAGGACGAGCATGGGCAAGTACTGGCTGTTGGACCGACACGGTGCCGACGGGCCGTCGGCCCTGGTCGAAACCGATGGTTCGATGCGGGTGGTCGACGTTCTCCGGTTCGGACCGGCGGTGACCGAACTGGCCGACCAGCAGAAGCTCCTGGACGACGTCGTTGGAAAGGTTGCACCGACTCTGAAGCCCATGGTCGCCGCCAACAAAGTGAGCGAGGAAGGCCTCGCCCCGCATGCTGAGCTGCAACAGGCTGGCGGCGATGGTGGCAACAGAAGCGGACGCCGCAGCGGAGGCAGTCAGGCGTCATCCAGCGGACGGGCAGCCGGTGGAGCGAAACGAACCGGTGGACGCGGCCGGGGCTGAGCCACAAGGCAAGCAACCGGGGGCTAGAGCAACAGGGGGCCAGAGCAATATGGACATTCTTGTCATAGGGGGCACCGGACCAACAGGGCCTCTCATTGTCAACGGATTGGTCGACCGGGGTCACACCGTCACCATCCTGCACACCGGGAATCATGAGGTCGACACCATCCCGGCCCATCTCGAGCACATCCACACCGACCCGTTCGACGGCGAAGCGTTTCGTGCCTCGATCGAGGGCCGGAACTTCGATGTGGTGTTCGCTATGTACGGCCGCCTGCGCTCCATTGCCGAGGTACTGGTGGGAAGGACACCTCGTCTGTTCTCGATCGGCGGAATGCCGGTGTACCGGGGGTTCGGCGATTTCTCCACCGAGTTCCCTGAAGGCATGCCCATTCCGACCTTCGAGACCCATGCCCTGGTCGACGACGAACGGTCGGGCCTCAAACCGCTGCGTATCGCCGAAACCGAGGAGGTGGTGCGCTCACTCCATCCTGACGCCACCCACTTCCGCTATCCGTACATCTACGGACCCAATCAGATCCTGCCCCGTGAGTGGACGCTGGTGAAACGGGCGCTCGATGGTCGGTCACGAATTGTGGCTCCCGACGGTGGTCTTGGCCTCCTTACCCATTCGTTCGTCGAGAATGCGACGCACGCAGTGTTGTTGGCGGTTGACGAGATAGATGCTTCGGCCGGCCAGGCCTACAACGTCGGTGACGACCTGCAATTCTCGTTCTCGGGAGTCGCAGAGATCGTGGCTGACGAGCTGAACCACGACTGGGAGCTGGTTTCGGTGCCGTGGGCCCAAGCCGAGCCGGCTTGGCCATGGGTGCACAACCACGCCAATTCCCACCGGGTGTTCAGTACCGAGAAGCTTCGAACCGAGTTGGGCTATCGCGATTTGGTGTCGCCAGAGGAGGGCCTTCGCCGCACTATCCGATGGCAGGTCGAGAACCTTCCGACCGATGCAACCGTTGCTGATCGCCTCCAGGACCCTTTCGACTACACGGCCGAAGATGAGCTGCTTGCGCTGACCGACTCGTACGCCAAGCAGGTTGCCGATATCAACTACTCGACTCAGCCGGGCTGGACCTTCGGCTACTACGGACCGAGAGAGAACCCCGGAGGCGAGCGAGGCAGCTTCCGGGCCTGAGCTTGTTCGTCTTACTGCCGTCTAGCCGTAGTGCAGCGCCATGTTTTCCGCGTAGCTGCGTTCGAAGTAGTTCCACAGCTGTTCGCCGTAGACGGCGGCCCGGTGATCGCTTGCCATGTCTCCGACACCGGCCAACATCTCGTCCCGCCGGGCCATGAAGCCGGCTGCCGCATGACGAGGACTGGCTGCCACCGCCTGAACAAATCGGTCGGCCAGATCGAGCGGTTCGAGCGGTGTGTCCAGCGACGGACCGTGGAAATAACCGGCCGAGAATCGCTCGGATGCAGTGATGACCCGGTGAGGGGTGGCAACGAAGTAGTTGCCGGTGACGCCTTGCAGCATTTCGCCCAGATTGATGACCAGCCCGCCGGGAACCGTCGGCACATCGATCCAGTCGCCGTCGGGGTTCTGTACTTGCAAACCAGGGGTCGATCCTGGCGCCAGAACGGTCAGGAACCCGGCATCGTGGTGAGGATTCACGCCGGCCTGACCGGGAGGGGTCGGCGGATAGTGAATGAACTTGGTGAGCGACATCGGCTTATCGCCGAAGTAGTCGGTGAAGTGTTGCTCGGGAAGACCAAGACCGAGGGCCAAGAGCGAGAGAAGGTGATCTCCCAGTCGACCACATTGGCGCATCCACTCGACGGTGACATGGCGATGTCCACGAAGTGTCTGTTCAGGCATCCACTGATTTGGGCCAAGGAGACGGTTGTAACTCACATCGGATGGAGGAACCGCAGGCCATTCCGACCACACGTCGATCTGCTCGCGGATATCAGGAAGATTGTTGGTGTATTCCGAACCTTCGGCCTCCCAGCCACGGAAGTGGCGGGAAGCCAACTTATCGATGAGCTTCTTTTGCTCGACCGGGAGGGCGAAGAAGCGTTGCATCAGATCGAAGACCGAATCGATTAGTTGCGCCTCGACTCCATGATCAACGGCAACAAAGAAGCCAATGTGATGGCAGATGTCGCAGAGTTGTTCGGCCAGCTCGGACCGATCAGCATCGGGGCCGGTCAGAGCGCTGAGATCGATGACCGGAATCTCCGCAAACGAGTCGGCAGCCATGAGGTGACGCTACTGGCCGCCGCGAATGAGGCGACCAGGCATGGCGCCCGTGTGCTCGCCGTTCTCGTAGGTGACCTCGCCGTGACAGATGGTGGCGGTGTACCCCTGGGCCTTCTGCACCAGCCGCTTTCCGCCGGCCGGAAGGTCCCAGACGATGTGGGGGTCCTCCAGCGCAAGCGCATCGAAGTCGATGACGTTGAGATCGGCCCGGTAACCGGGAGCAACAACGCCCCGGTCGGAAAGCCCGTAGAGCTCGGCGGTGTCCTTGGTCATCTTGTGCACCGTGAACTCGAGACCGAGCTTGGGGCCCTTGATTCTGTCGCGGGTCATGTAGGCCAACATGTAGGTCGGGACACTGGCATCGCAAAGCACACCGCAATGGGCGCCACCGTCGGACAGCCCGAAGACCGAGTTCGGCTGTTCGATCCGAATGCGTTGTAGCTCGAGATCGCCCGGGTAGTCACCGACCAGGTACAGCAAGGGTC
>CALHBU010000041.1 GCA_937930655.1 uncultured Acidimicrobiales bacterium
GCTGCTCGAGCTCTTCGAGTACAAGGGCTCGCCGGAGGGCGCAACCAACGGGCTCGACGACTGGTTCGGCAAGAACAGGAACCACTAGGAACACGGCCGCAGTTTTTCAGAGGACCGTATTGGTGCGCACAACAAACTCCGGGCTTTTGCTGAAGAGCTGAAGCAGATGGCTCCGAGTCATGCCGGCCTCAACCCGCGCAACCCAGAAGCGCAGTCCCTCAGCATCAGGTGAGCGACCCAGCACCGACTGGTACATACCCGCCACGAAGTCAGTGGGGGATTGCTCCAGCGGGTGCCTCTCGAGGAACTCCGGTGAACGAGCAATGCCCTCGAGAAACGCGTCGGTATCGCCCAAGCCCCGCCAGAACTCGAAACCGGCCCGGTCAGGACTGCGTCCTAGAGCTGCGAGATAGGCCCGGCAGATCGAACCCTCCAACCCGGATTGGGGTGGTGCAGTGCCAAAGGTACGGGCGACTGCCGGATCCTCCACGAGCGAGACCACCACGGCTGCGGTCGTGGCTGCTTCCGGTATCGGAATTGAGCCGAGATGTGAGGCCAGCGCAGAGTTGTCGCCGGTGCGGTCAACGCCGAATCCCCGTTGGTCGGCTTCAGGGCTCTGCAGGATGATGGCAACCAGATCGGCGATGGCAAGGCCCGACGCATTGCGATCAACCCAATAGTTGATCTCGGTCGTGCTGGGCGCTCGACCAAGAACGATCAGATAGGCCCGGCGGATGGTGTCGCTGAGCGGATCGGCATCGGCCGACCACACTACGCCTGGCCCTTGGCAGCGAACTGTCTCTCGGAGGACGGGGTCGGCCACCTCGCTGGTTGGCGGTCCCATAGGGCCGGCTGGTGGTGTCTCCGGTTGACGACCGTCCGGGAGGGGAACCTCGCTGGTTGGTACCTGGGTGGTTGTAGGGGCCTCAGTGGTCGTTGGAGCCGCAGTTGTGGTTGGGGCCTGAGTAGTTGTAGGAGCCTGAGTAGTTGTAGGAGCCTGCGTGGTCGTCGAGCCGCCGTCCAAGGACGACACTGCCGCCGCTGCGAACTGGGCATAGGCCGCAGCATCACCGTTGACCCAGTAGTGCACGCCATCATCATGAAAGACGTCGGGGTTCGCCCGGGCATAGTGGTCCCACTCGACGAGGAGATCGACGAGTCCCTCTGAGCGCAGGGCACGGAGCGTGCTGGCGTGGTCGAGAGCCCGATCGATCACGTACTGCGGCGCAACGCCAGGCTCAGCCACCGGGGTGATCCAGACGATCAGGACATCGGGATTGGCAGCCCGCAGCGCAGCGATAAAGCTCCGAGCCAGAGTCTCCCACTCGCCGTCTCGTTCAAGGTCGTTCACACCCAGATTGGTGATGACCACATCGGTAGTGGCAATCGCAGACGCGTTGTGGGTCACTGCCGCAAGCCCGCTGCGGACACTTCCAGCCCTCGAAATCGAGCGACCCGAGTCGGCGTCGATACCTACACTCGACTGACCGTTGGCTGAAAGCGCTAATGGCCACTCATGACCCCAATGATTCGGGGCCGTGTAATTGAAGATTGAGTCACCGATGCTAAAGAACGTGTTGGCTCGGGCGCTTTCGACCGACGCCGATGGCACGAGAATGCCGAGCAGCACCGTCGCCAGCGCTACGGCACAAATCGCGTGTCTTGAACACCTCCAGCGCCCGCCCTCCATGACTGCCATGAATACCACTGTCGGTATTCATATGCCTACTTTGAGTGAAACTAACCCAGCTGAGCTACTTCGGGACGGTCAGCGACCCTTCCATTCCGGGGCCCGCTTTTCGGAAAAGGCAACCGGACCTTCGATGAAGTCCTCGCTCTTAGCCATGGCTTTCACAGCGTCGTACTGCTTCTCGTGAGCCGCCCGCATGCCACCTTCCTCGAAGCCCTGGTAGGCGGCCTCTTTGGTGGCCCGGATCGACATGGGCGAGCACTCCAGGATCATCTGAGCCCACTGGTTGGCTCGGGGCAATAGCTCGGCCTGCGAAACAACCTCGTTCACAAAGCCCAGTTCTTTGCCTTCAGCCGCCGGGACATGACGCCCGGTGAGCATCATGCCCATGGCGTTCTTCATCCCGATCTGACGAGGAAGCCGATGCACACCGCCAGCCAGTGCGGCCAAGCCGACTTTGGGCTCGGGAAGAGCGAACGTGGCGTTGTCGGACGCAATGATGAGATCACAGGCCAGGGCGATCTCGAAGCCACCGCCCATCGCCACGCCGTTGACCGCAGCGATCACCGGCTTGTTCAGTGACCATCGCGAGGTCAATCCAGCAAAGCCACTAGTTGGAGCGGCCGAACGATCGCCACCCCCAGCCTGATACTTCAGGTCATTCCCGGCCGAGAATGCCCGCTCCCCGGCGCCGGTGATCACACAAACCCACAGGTCCGGGTTGTTCTCGAACTCGTCGAATAGTTCGGACAACTCAGCGTTTCCTGGAGGATGCAGTGCGTTCATCACCTCCGGTCGGTTGATCGTTATGTTGAAGAGGTTTCCGTCTGTTTCTGCGAATGCGAACTCACCCATAAGGCGACACTAGCCGTCGAGTCGCTAGCCGAGAATTCCAGTTCAGCCAGCATCCGCCTTGAGCACGGCCACGGCCAGCCACTCCTCGAGATGAGATAGCTCGACGGGAACAATTGCGTTGATACCGATGGCAAACACGATTCCGTTCTCGAGCGCCACGTCGAGGACAACGCCGTAGAGGTCGTCGGAGTAGCTGGTGATCCAGTAGGCGGCGACTGCCCCGTGAGGAGCATCGGGGAGAAGGCCGCTCTCGATGTGGGTAATGCCGTATTCACCTAAGCCATCAAGACAATCGTAGGTGGCGATGCTCTCGACGATGGCGGTCGCATCCTCGCCCACGGGAGCCCAGCCGATGAGTTGAAAGCCCTCCACCAGATGCTCGATGCCGGTGAAGTCCACCTTGTGACTAAGCCACGAGTCGAAGGTCTTGACCGCCACCTCAGCCTCGGTGATCGGGGCGCAGGGGGCAACATACGGTGGCGGTGGTGCGACCGAGGCCGGCCCGGCGGTCCATTCCGGCCCGATGTCTTCGTCATCAAGCAGAAGATGCGACAGATCAGGCCTATCGACTCGGTCGTTGTTCTCCCCCGTGCCGAACCGCACGGCTCCGGGGCAGGGATCACCGAACAGGTGATACATGGGGTAGCTGATATGGACCGTGACCTCGAACCGACGGCCTTTGGAC
Organism: uncultured Acidimicrobiales bacterium; assembly: GCA_937930655.1. Classification (GTDB taxonomy): domain Bacteria; phylum Actinomycetota; class Acidimicrobiia; order Acidimicrobiales; family SZUA-35; genus JAHECQ01. The sequence goes on from CALHBU010000041.1 coordinate 3,231, forward strand.
TCGATAGGTATGCGAGCGTTGTTAACTCCGTCCACCACGAAGGTGGTCCAGGCCCTCTCGGCCTGCGCTCCTTCCAGACAGACGAAAGGCTCGCTGTCGTTCTCCGCTTCGACGTCGATCATCTCGGTGATCGAATCTTCGAACGGCCACCGATACGGGTCCGTCGAGTAGTACTGAGAATTCACTTCTTCTCGTACTTGAAGCGACAACCGGTCGGGAATCCACGGAGCTCTCTGTGTGACCACAGTGAACTGATCCATCCAACTCATGTCCTCCAAAGAAGAAAGCAGCTCTCTGAAACTGGCACGAACTCTCCGTTGCTCAGGGGTGAGCTGTGTCGCCGGCAGGTTAAGACCGCGAATGTCGGCCCGCGGACCGAAGTCCGATCTGATGGAGCCCACCTGTGTTTCATCTGAGTCGACGGGCACGGTGTCTCCCTGGTCGACTTCGAGCTCAATCATCAAGTCAAGGACCGCTTCGAAGCCTGCCGGTCCAATGTTCCAGGTCAGGTAGCTACCCGACCCGGCGTAAATGTTCCCCTCGTCGATCCGTAGGACAGAACCATCGGGAGCAAGGATGAAGGTCACGTCTTTCGAACCATCGGTATAGCCAAGGTAGGTACCGATCCACAGCATCTCAGCAGGATCAGGTGGCGGCGTCATCCTCTCGCTGGAGGTCTCCTCAACGTTGTTGGGACCGTCCGTCGTGCCGGGCTCGACCCAGGACCTCATCGAGGGATTTGGGGTGTCACCCGGGTACTGGGCAGGCACGATCACCTCAGCCACATCGACCGTTGTCGCCTCCGGCGACCCGGTGCAGGCTGCTCCTATCAGCCCACAGGCGAGCAGGAGTGCCGTCCACGTTCGGCGAAACTCTCTAGACATCCCCTCTGTTAACGGCGTCTAGTGGCCGTTACTTGACTTCTGCCAGCCTGGGTCAGGACTCCATGTTCTCGAACAGCACGCCGTCGGAAACAGCTGCATCAACGTCGGCATCAGACCAACCCAACCGGTCAAGCAGCAATCGCCGATTGTCTGCCCCCAGCGATCGGGCGTTGAGCCGGCGATAGTCGGGGAAGGCCGACAGTTTGATTGGAACGCCAGGAATGGTCACCGAGCCGACACGGTCATCCTCCACTTCACGGACCGCTCCGGTTGCGACATTGTGAGGATGAGTTGCTGCCTCAGAAACGGATAGGACGGGCGCCACCGGAACTCCCCGTGCCTCTAGCAGGCTCACAGCCCGGTCGCGGTCGGCCACTGATGCCAACCAGTCCTCAAACACCTGGTTTGTCTCATCCCGGTTGTCACATCGAGCCTGTGAGGTGGCGAAGCGGACATCGTCGACTAGTTGGGGAGCTTCCATTGCCACACAGGCTGCCCTCCATTGGGCATCAGTGCCGACGGCAATCACCACGTGGCCCGATCCTGCGGAATACACACCACAACCGCCGACCACCGGATGCACCGCACCAGCCCGAATGGGATCGGCACCGGTCAGAGACCACACCTGGACGTTCAACTCGTGGGTGGTCAGATGACAATCGACGAGGGCGGTCTGGACATGCTGTCCCTGTCCGGTGCGTTCCCGGTGATACAACGCAGCCGAGACCCCGGCCAAAGCATGAGCACCAGTCATAACGTCTCCGGCACCGAATCCTGCCATCGCCGGCGGCCGGTCGGGTTCACCAACCATGTGAAGCGTTCCAGCGTAGGCCTGAGCGATGTAGTCGTAGCCGGGAAGGGCAGAGAGGGGTCCACCTTCGCCAAAGGCCGAGATAGTGCACAGAATCAGCCGGGGGTTGAGCTCACTCAACACCGACCAACCTGCTCCGAGGCGATCGAGCACGCCGGGAGCGAGGTTCTGAACGACGACGTCAGCGTCGGCTGCCAGATCCAACACCATCTGAAGGCCAGCCGGCGTCTTCAGATCGACACACAGGGACTGCTTGCCGCGATTCTGCTGTATGAAATAGCCCGATCGACCGTTCGCGATCGCCGGCAGACCACGCGCCATCTCCCCGGTTGGTGGCATCTCTATCTTGACCACGTCGGCGCCCATTTCCGCCATCAGCCTGGTCACGGTGGGTCCGGCGAGAGCCGACGTCAATTCCAGGACGTTCACATCGTCAAAAACCCCTGGCGGTCCACTGCTAGCAGCGCTCACTTTCCAGTCCACACCGGCGGACGCTTCTCGAAGAACGCAGCCACTCCTTCCTTGGCATCCTCGGACTCGGCTATCACCTTCCGAGCCTTGGTGGTGATGGCCCAACCCTCATCGTCGTTGGCCGAATGCAGTTCGTCGATGGCCTGGAGTGATTGTTGGACCGCCACTGGCGCGTTGGCTGCGATGAGAGCAGCCAGTCGATGGGCGCCAGCCAACGCCTCACCCGGCGCAGTGACTTCGTTGACCACGCCAAGCCGGTGAGCATCGGAGGGGGATAACTCGGCACCGCTGAGCATGACCTGCTTGGCAACGTTGAGGGGCAGCACCCTTCCGGCCCGGAAGATGGCTCCGCTTGTCGGCACCAGACCCCGTTTCACCTCCGGCAAACCGAATCGAGCATTCTCGGCGGCGACGACCATGTCGCAGGCCATGACCACCTCGAAGCCGCCTCCGAACGCGACTCCCTCCACTGCGGCGATCAGTGGCTTCTTTCTGGTGCGACCCACAACGCCGTAGACGCCACCTCGTTCGGTCGGTGTTCCCGATGTTGCCGCCATATCGGTTCCGGCGCAGAACATCTCTGTCCCACCGGTGATGATGCCGACCCAGAGATCGGGATCGTCATCTAGCTGGTTGAGCGCAGCATCGAGAGCTTGGGTCATCTCGCCGTCGATGGCGTTGCGCTTCTCGTGCCGGACCATGGTGATTACCAGGATGTGGTCCTCGACATTGGTCTGAACCCTGTTGTTTGAAGGAGCCATGACTGACTACCTAGCAGTCAGCTCTTCTACGACGCCACCGGGGGAGGGAGAAATGGCTCAGGATCTGAGAAGCGACGCACGACGTTCTCGGTCATGCGAGCGATGTCGTTGTCGAATCCGTTGCGGGCCAGCGCTCCGAACCATGAAATCGAGCCGACGCTGAAGACCGCTCCGCCGTTGGGCGTCTCGTAGAAGACAATGTCGGATCGGACGTAAGGGTCCGGAGTCGGGATTTCCACCGACCCTTCGAACTCTTCCTTGGTGCGGATCATGTCGGGACCGAACTCGGTGGCCGAAGCCAGGACCACTGCATGCTCCGGCGAGCCGAGCCGAGTGTCGTAGCGGTCGAGCTCCTGACCGGCGGCACCGCCACCGAGCCCAGAGGTTCCGATCCGCCCGTCGTCGTCCTCGACCCCATCCCAGATCCAGTCGGCTCTGGACGACCGGCTGTCTTGGTTGACCTCGTAGTACGACGCCTTGGCAAAGCCCTGGGCGGCAAAGCCGATACCGACCAGTTCGTTTGGCGCCCGATTGTTGCGGCGCCACATGCCCCCGTATTCACCGGTGAAGGCGTGATAGTTCTCGCCATTACCCGTCTGCCAGTTTCGTACGCCATCCTCGGCCCGACGCAGTTCCATGGCGCCCGGCCAATCGTCGCTGAAGGCCACCCGCCAGTAAAAGCCATTGCCCCCGAGATAGATCAGCCGGCCACCGTTGCGCTGCCACTCGTCGAGGGCGTC
>CALHBU010000042.1 GCA_937930655.1 uncultured Acidimicrobiales bacterium
CCCCATCTGCACCGTGGCAACCCGCACAGGAGTTGGCGTACACCTCTTTGCCCGCCTCGACCTGAGCCGGGTCGTCGGCACCCTGGGCAGTGACAGCGGCTGAGCCGAAGATGGTAAAGACTGCGGCCAAGGCAATCGGGGCGAAGCGACGGCCCAGCTGTTTTCGAGAACTGGGTGCTTGGTTCTTTTCGTGACGCATTGAAACCCTCCCCGGGAAACTTAAAGATTTAAGGTGACTGTAGTCATAGGGAACGGTTGACGGCAAGCGACCCTCCGATGGAGGGTTCAGGGATGGACACCCAAGGCCGGTACGGAAAAGGAATGGTGGCTGCCGCCCAGCCTGAAGCAGTCGAAGCGGGGGTAGATGCCTTGCGAGCTGGTGGCAATGCCGTCGATGCCGCCATTGCCTGTGGGCTCGTCGCCGGTGTCGTCGATCCACAGATGTGTGGCATCGCCGGCTTTGGCAACGCCCAGCTTTATCTACCGGCTGACGATGTTCACACGTGTGTCGACTTCCACGGCACATCACCAGCCGCCACTCGGGCCGACATGTGGGAAGACCTCGTGGTGGGCGAGACCCGGGACGGTTTCGGCTTTGTGCTGGAGGGCAACGTCAACGACTTCGGGTACCAGTCGATTACCACGCCCGGCTCGCTGAAGGCCTACCACGAAGCCCAGACCCGGCACGGACGTCTGCCGTGGGCTGACGTGGTGGCTCCCGCCATCGCCTACGCCGAGGACGGTTTCGCCATCCGACCCAACGTCTTCCACTGGTGGCAGGAGGGCGCATACATGGGGCGAGCCGACAACGTCGAGCGGCTCCGTCACACGGCGGCCGGACGTCGCATCTACTTCCATGAAGATGGTCGACTACGGGGGATAGGAGAGACGCTTCGCAACCCAGACCTGGCCAACACGCTCCGGCTGATCGCCAAAGGTGGTGCCGACGTCTTCTACACCGGTGAGATTGCCGAGCAGATTGGTGCCGACATGACCGCCAAGGGCGGCCTGCTCTCAATGGAGGATCTGGCCAACTATCAGACGATCTGGGGCGAGCCTCTGGCCACTACCTACCGGGGACTCGACGTCACCACCAACCGTCCTCCCGGAGGCGGCGTGATGGTGGCCGAGATGATGAGCATTCTGGAAAACTTCGACCTGGCCGCTATGGGTCACAACAGCGTCGAGTACATCCGAACGGTGAGCGAGGCCATGAAGTGGGCTACCGCCGACAAGGACGCTCATGTCGGCGACCCCGAATTCGTCGACGTGCCGCTCGATCGCCTCATCTCGGCCGATCATGGCAAAGACATCGCCGAGCGGATCCGCAACGGACAGCGAGCCGAAGTGGCTCGCATCCAAGGCGAGCCACCGGATACCACCCACGTCTGTGCCATCGACGCCGAAGGTAACGCCATGTCGATGACTCACTCGCTCGGCATGCCTTCCGGAGTTGTGACCGATGGACTGGGCTTCATGTACAACGGCTGTATGGGAGTGTTCGACCCTCGCCCGGGCCGGGCCGGGTCGCTGAAGGCCGGCAAGCGTCGGTTCAGCTCGATTTGTCCCACCATGGTCTTCCAGGACGGCCAGCTCGAACTGGTGATCGGCGCACCAGGCGGCACCCAGATAGCCATGGGTGTCACCCAGGCATTGCTCAACGTCATTGACTTCGACATGCCGGTTCTGGACGCCGTTGTTGCGCCTCGTTTCTCGTCGACCAGCAACGCCATCGACGTCACCAATCGAATCCCTCGCTCGGTTACCGACGAACTGGCGGCCGAGGGTCGGGAGATCGTGCGCTGGCCGCAGAGCTATGCCTTTGCCATGGTCCATGCCATCGCTGTCACACCGAACGGGTTGGCCGGCGCGGCCGACCCCGGGGGTGACGGTTTTGCTCTCGCTCCCTAGCGGTAGGGCTCCCTAGCCCTTGGCCAGGTAGGTGGTAAAGCTGGGGGCTCCGGCCAGGAAGGGGCCGAGCTTGTCGATGAACCCGGTCTCGCCTCGCCAGGCCAGGTAGGCCTGCTGGTTGGCTTCGTTATCCCACTTCTCCCACACAAAGACGGTGTGGTCGTCGGCGGCATCGACGAAACACTCGATCAGCTCGCAGCCTTCACGGGCCCGGGTGTCGTCGAGGGCGGGAACGAAGAACGCCAGGAATTCATCGATCTTGCCTTCCTGAACCTTGATTTCGAGAGCAACGGTGTGCGACATGAGACCTCTCCTTTGCGGGTCCGGCCCGCCTTATCGGTGTGGCTGGCGACTGTAGATGGTGGCCAGGGCCCGGGTCGATGCGAAACTGCAGCATGCGCCTCGGACTACTGCTCGGCTTTGAAGACTCCATCAAGACCATGACCACACTGGCGACGGAGGGAGAAGCGGCCGGTCTCGGTTCGCTCTACACCGTCGAGGCGGGCCGAAGCGCCATGGTGACTGCGGCTGCGGTGATGCACGCCACCGAACACGCAACGGTCGGTACCTACATCGCCAACGCCTATGCCCGAGACCCCTGGGTCACCGGACTTGCGGCCAGAGACCTCGACGAGATGAGCGACGGTCGGTTCGTCTTGGGTATGGGCACCGGCAACCCGCACTTCAACGAGTGGTACATGGGGGTCGACACCACCAAACCGCTGGCCAAGATGCGGGACTTTCTCAACGTCGTCCGTGGCGTCGTGGCCGGAAAGGCTGGCGAAGCGGTCCGCTATAAGGGCGATGTGCACAGCATTCGGTGGCGGGCCTCGTGGGATCCAACCCGCCCAACCATTCCCGTCTACCTCTCGGCGTCGGGGCCGAACATGGTTCGGTTGGCCGGCGAGGTCTCCGATGGGGTCGGGGTGGGGGTCATGTCTTCGACCCGGTTCCTGGCTGACATGGTCCGCCCAAATGCCACCGCCGGTTGCGAAGCCGCTGGCCGCGACCCATCGCAGCTGGCCTTTCCCATGGGGGCCATGGTCAGCGTCAACCACAACACCGAACTGGCCCGACAGGCCTCCCGGGCCGCCATCTGTGGTCTCTATCACCCCGTACCGCACCCGTACTACGACTCCCAGCTTCGCCAACTTGGGTTTGGGGACTTCGCCGATCGGGCCACCGAACTCATGCCAGCCGGCAACATCAGAGAAGCCATGGCGCTGGTGCCCGACGAGGTCATCGACACCATGACCATCACCGGCACCCCGCAGGAATGCGTGGCCAGAATCGGTGAGTACGAAGGACTGGCCGACGAGATCATCGCCATTCGCCTGGCCCAGAAAGAAGAACCGGCCGGGGTGGCAGCCTTCGATCAGCTGTTCGAGCTTGCCTCGTTGGTGTCCTGATCTAGCATTCGCCTATGGGCCTGTATCAGTCGATCGAAGTCACCAAGTTGAGTCCCACCGTGGGGGCGATCATCACCGGCGTCGACTTGGCCGCTGGGCTGACCGACCAGCAGTTCGCCGAGATCAAGCAGGCCTTCACCGAACACAGCGTCATCTTCTTCCGGGACCAAGACCTCACGCCCGAACAACACATCGACTTCGCCGAGCGGTGGGGGCAGATAAACGTCAACCGCTTCTTCACTCCCGTCGACGGTCATCCCCGGATTGCCGAAGTCCGCAAGGAGCCAGACCAGACGAAGAACATCGGTGTGAACTGGCACACCGATCACTCCTACGACCAGATCCCGGCTCTTGGTTCGGTGCTCTATGCCCGGGAGGTTCCCTCGATCGGTGGCGACACCCTGTTCGCCAGCATGGCCGCCGCCTACGAGGCGCTCTCGCCCGGTCTAAAGAAGACTCTGAGCGGTCTTCGGGCCGAGCACTCGAGCCGCCATGCCTTCGGTGCCGCGGCCAGGGCCAAAGCAGCTGAATCCGGGGCCGACATCAACGGTCGCATCGGCAATGCCGAGCTGGCCACCCAGGACGCCGTCCATCCGGTGGTCATCAAACACCCGCTCTCGGGCCGGCCTTCGCTGTATGTCAACACCGACTTCACCCTCCGCTTCGAGGGATGGACCGACGAAGAATCGAAACCACTGCTCGACTTCCTGTACGCCCATGCCAGCCGGCCGGAGTTCACCTGTCGGTTCTCCTGGGAACAGGGCTCGATGGCCTTGTGGGACAACCGGGCCTGTCATCACCAGGCGCTCAACGACTATCACGGCGAGCGTCGCTTGATGCACCGCATCACCATCGAAGGCGTGGCCCTCGAAGAAGCAGAGCTGGTCGCCGCCTAGTTGTCCATCACGGCGTAGGTTGCGCTCACCAAACCCTCGCCCCGGCTATCGCCGCCGGTGCCGGGCATCATCTTGTTCATGACATAGGCAATGGTCATGCTCCGCTCGGTGTCGACGATGATGGCCGATCCGCCCCAGCCACCCC
>CALHBU010000043.1 GCA_937930655.1 uncultured Acidimicrobiales bacterium
AAACCGGCGTCCTCGGCCAGTCTGATCTGGTCCATGGTGTACCGGTAAACATCGACCCCGGCTTCCATCTCGGGGGTGGACAGCAGGTGAAATGTTTCGAAGCGCACGAAAACGAAGCTATCCCTCGCGGCGCTTCGGCGCCGATTCCAACGAAACTGGCAGCTGAGAGTGGAGTCGGCCCGGCTGGGAGCTGCCAGTTTGTCTGATGTGGGGAAACTGGCAGCTGAGAGTGGGGTTGGCCCGGCTGGGAGCTGCCAGTTTGAGGCGAGGGCTAGGAGGCGCCGATCGACAAGAGGTTCTCGACCGGGCGATACAGCTCTTCGAGGTAGGTGATGTCGTCGGCCGACAGCTCGAGTTGGCTGGCCTCGACCAGCTGGTCGAGCTGAGAGATCTTCGACACACCAACGACCGGGGCGGTGATCTCTGGCTTGTTCATCATCCAGGCCAGGGCGATCTGGGCCGGCTTGGCGTCGTAACGGCCTGCGACCTCGATGACCCGATCGGCAATGTCGAAGTCCATATCGCCGCGGTACAAACCCTCGGTGCGGGCACGATCCTGACCCTTCGAGCGGGCGGTCGAGCCGGCCTCGAAACCACCCTGGTAGGAGCCAGCCAGAATGCCGCGGGCCAAGGGGGACCACGGCATAAGGGCGACACCTGTCTCGATGCAGTACGGATTCATCTCCCGTTCTTCTTCCCGGTAGATGAGGTTGTAGTGGTTCTGCATGGAAACGAACTTGGTGAACCCATTGAGTTCAGCGGTCAGCTGAAGTTCGGCGAATTGCCAGGCGAACATCGACGATCCGCCCAGGTAGTGAACCTTGCCGGCCCGAACAACATCGTGAAGCGCTTCGAGAGTCTCCTCGATCGGCACCGGCGGAAATCCCGGGACCCCGTGGGGATGGCGATGGATGACCAGCTGGTCGAGATAGTCGACACCGAGCCGCCGCAGTGACGCGTCGACCCCTTCCAGAATGTGCTTTCGAGATAAACCGCCATGGTTGGCGGCGTCACCCATAGGCATCGAGACCTTGGTGGCCAGAACGTATTCTTCCCTGGGCAGAAGCTCGCGAAGGAGAGCACCAACCACTTCCTCACACGCCCCCAAGCCATAGACATCGGCTGTGTCGAAGTAGAAAAGTCCACGTTCGATGGCGGCCTCGAAGATGGGTCGAGCCTGGTCGATGTCGAGGGTCCAGTCGCCCTGGTGCCCCCGGCCCGGGATGCCGAAGTTCATGGTGCCGAGGCAGAGCTCGGACACCCGTAGTCCGCAGTTTTGGCCAAGTTGTACTGGTCGAAGCATGGCCTGTTCCTACGCCACTTGTGTCGGGGCTGGCAAGCCATCGAATGTCGCGACCGAGCGCCCCTGGGTAGTCCGACCTAGTAAAGAAAAGTGGGTCATTGTGCCGATGGCCTCGGTGTGACTACGCAGCCGACCTTGCCAACGACAGAATCAGCGGCCTCGGAAGCGGCCTCCGAAGAAGAAGGCGGGCTGCAGATACTCGCTTCTGCGGTAACGACTCGACGGACAATGTTGCTGGCCGGAACAGCCCTCGTGGTGAGTGCCTGCGACCTACCCGGCGGCGGTGACCAAGCCAGCGACGCCCCCGACGCACTGGCCTTCACCCCCGATGATGTCGCCATTGTCGATGATGGTCAGGGAAACACGGCACCGGACAACGAAGGCGTCCTCGAGATACCTGGTCAGGGCGGCAACAACCCGGCACCGGATGGTTCGACCAGCACAACCGCACCCGGGCGGGACCGAACCCCCCGCGAGCGGCAACCGACGTCTCAGGGTGGGTCATCAACCTCTACACCGGGCAAAACGTCACCAACAACGGCCGCGCCAACAACGTCTCCGACAACGGCCGCGCCAACAACAACACCAACAACAGCGCCGACCACCGCGACCTCGTCTCCCACCGACACGGTTCCGGGAGTGCAGCCAAAGAGCCCCCCAACCACCGGCAGTGCGATCTCGACGACAGCACCGCCAACGACTGCACCGCCAACGACGGCGCCCACCACCTCGACCACGCTGCCGCCTCCTCCACCGGTTGCGACTGCCCGCCACGCCACCAGTCGGCTGACCTTTGGCATCACACCGGCGGTGGACATGGCCGTCATCACCATGGGTGTCGAGGGCTGGATCGACGATCAACTGGATCGGTCGAACCCCGACCCAGCGGTGGAAGCCCAACTCAACAGCGCTGGCTATCAGGCCTTGACGAACACCAATGGTCAGAACCGGCAGCAGTACGGCGACGACATCAACGTCCTGTACCGCCAGGTCTCGCACTCCAACTTCTTGAGGGCCCGGTACAGCCAGAGTCAGCTCTACGAGATGATGTGTCAGCTGTGGATGGACCACTTCAACATCAGCTTCGAGGGCGGGCCCGGCTACTTCGTACCCGAGTACCAGGAGCAGGCGATTCGTCCGCACGCCATGGGCCGGTTCGCCGATCTGCTGGCTGCTACCGCCAACTCAGGCACCATGATGCGGTACCTCGACAATTACATCTCCGACGCTCGGAGCGGTATCAATGAGAACTACGGCCGAGAGGTCCTCGAACTCCATACCCTCGGCATCGATCGGGCCGGAAACCAGATCTATGGCGAACTCGATGTCGTAGGTGCGGCCAAGGTGCTCAGCGGCTGGTCGATGGTCACCGAGAACGGGCCCAACTATGGCTCGTTCCTCTACCGGGACGAGCGGCACTCGACTGACCCGGTCTCGCTCCTGGGCGGCCAGTGGACCAACGCCGGGCTGAACGGCAAGGCGGCGGGCGACAGCCTGTTGCAGTTCCTGGCCCGTCACCCCCAGACCGCCAACTACGTGTGCTGGAAGATCTGCCGACGCTTCGTCAGCGACACCCCTTCAGAGCAACTCATCGCCAACGCGGCGCAGGTGTACCTTCAGAACGACACCGCCATCGTGCCGGTGCTTCGCTATCTGTTCAGCTCGCAAGAGTTCGTCGATTCCGAGGGTCTGAAGGTCCGGCGCCCATTCGAACTGATGTGTGGCGCAATGCGGTCCATGGGGAGCGAGGTCGACTACGGATTCGAGAGCGACTCTTCCCACCAGCTGCGCTCCATTCTTCGCCGGTTGGGCCACGAACCCTGGAAATGGGAGACACCGGATGGCTATCCCGACGAGGCTCGTCCCTGGGTCAACTCCAACCAGTTGCTTAACGAATGGGATTTCACCTCGCGGTTGGCCCGAAACATCATTCAAAACAACAACCGCTCGGGGTCTCTTGAGACCGATGTGAATCTGCTGAGAGGATCGGCCCAGACCGGAAGGGACCTGTTTGACCGGGTGGCCTTCCAGTGCAACCTCGGCAATCTCCCCGACGCACTCCGCCAGAGCCTGTTGTCGACCTGCGGTTTCGGAGACGGCACACCGGCCGCCAGCGTCACCAACGACCAGCTCACCGAGCTCTGCACCTACCTCCTCGCCCACCCTCTCTTCCTGCTTCGCTGATCGGACACCACATGACTGCTGCCGCCTCCCCCAAAGTCACAACAACCAGCCGTAGACGTTTCCTTCGGGGGGCGGCATCGGTCGCCGGCGCGGCAAGTGCCGTTGCCCTCTCGCCTCAGCTGGCCTTCGCCACCCCGACCCGCCCGGCCCAGGGCGACACGCTGGTGGTGATCTTTCTTCGGGGAGCCGCCGACGGCCTGACGTTCACACCTCCCGTCGCCGACGCCCTGGACTCGTATCGGGCGGCCCGGCCGACCCTGTCCATGACACCGGACCAATCGCTGCCCCTGGACTCGTCCAACCTGAACGCTGTGTTTCCCCAAGGGCTCGATGGCATCATCGGCCTGCACCCGGCGTTCGCCGGGCTGCATCAGACGGCCTGGGCTGCGGGCAACATGGCCATCCTTCCTGCCATTGGGGTTCCGGATTCCGAGTCCCGTTCCCGCTCCCACTTCGAGGCCCAGAGCTACGGGGAACGCGGCACTGCCAGCAAACAGACCACTACTGGTTGGCTGGCCAGGGTGCACAGTGCGCTGGGCGCAGCTGGCCCGGTGGCTGGCATGAGCACCGACAGCAATTCGACCGAGTCCCTCCGGGGTTCGCCCAACACCTTCAACATCACAAATCTCGAGAACTTCGGTATCTCCGGTTTCCGCGACACGGGTCGGGCAACCAACGCCCTGTCACAGATGTACCAGGGGCCGGGGTTGGTGAACACGGCCGGACTTTCTTCGGTGAACGTGGCTGGGATGATCAGCGCCCTCAACGTCCCTGACGGCGGCTATCCAGACTCTCGATTGGGCGATGATCTCAAGGATGTCGCCACCATGATCCGGGCCGACCTCGGTCTGGTGACTGCAACCATCAGCAGCGGAGGCTGGGATCATCACAGCGACCAGGGAGACCCGTTCGACCCGAATGGTCGAATCCTGCCGTTGATGAGCGACCTTGGTGCCTCCCTGTCTGCGTTCTATGACGATCTCGGTGATGCCGCTATGAACGAGGTGACGGTGGCAGTCATCTCGGAGTTCGGCCGTACGTTCGACGAGAACGGCAGCTTTGGCACCGACCACGGGCGGGGCGGGACGATGTTCCTCATCGGCGGGGGTATCCAAGGCGGGGTGTTTGGCAACGACTACATCACCGACTTTGGTGCTATCGACCCGAGTGGTCCCGATCGTCGTGCTCTTCCGGTTCTCACCGATTTCCGGCAGCCGCTGTCGGAGGTGCTGACCACCAGGGTCGGTATAGGCAACGTCTTCCCGACGTATGCCGGAGCCCCCATTCTGGGTGTTGCTCCCTAGTTAGCCGAGCCCTCCCGGCCCGGAGCCAGAGGGTACTGATCGCCCGGCAACTCAAGAATGGTGGCGTGAGCGACGCACCTTTTGCGCCCTTCGAACATTGCGGCTGCGCCGTCGGCGGTGGGGAGCTTGAGGAACACCTCGGCACTCGGATACCAAACAGCCAGAAGTTCGTCGTAGTTCTCGTGGTCACAGCCGATGACCTGACTGGCGACCGGCGCCCGCCACAGAACCGCGCCTCCCACCTTGCTGACCGCCGAGGTCAGATCTCGCATGTAGGTCAGATAGATCTCGCCGTCGGGAAAGCGGACATCGGCGTTGTACCGATTGATGTTGAGCATCATCACCGGGCCGTCATCTTCGGAACCGGCTCTAGCCTTCAGATGATCAATGACTTTGGGCGACGACATCCGGTGTGTTTCTGGCACGGTCATGTGTGAAGCTTGTGCCATGACGAAGACGGGATCCAGCCCGGTACCGAACTCTCCGCCCGGCTGAAAGCCCGACTGAACGAGTTGACCTCATCGTTGTCCCCGGGGCGTCTGACCCCACCTGAGCTGGCCGAGGCCGCCATCCTGGCCACTATGGCCGTACTGGCCGTTGTCCTGGCCCGACTCACGCCATTTGCCGGGCTCACCACAGTGGTTGGTGCTATCCCGTTTGCCGTTCTGGCTTTGCGACATCGGTCGCGGGTGCTGGTCGTTTCGTTCTGGGTGGCGGTGGTTCTGGTCTTTCTTCTGGCCGGCTTCAACGCCGCCACACAGGTGTTGGTGATGGTGCTGTTCGGTGGGGTTGTGGGGCGAGCTCATCGCGACAAGTGGTCGCCGGCAAAGACCATGGGCATGGCCCTCCTGATCGGGTGGGTCGGGGTTGCATCGCTGACCCTTGGCTTTCTCGCCGTGTTCGGCAACCTTCGTCGGCTCAACCTGGAAGCGGCCAGAGTGCAGTGGGCGGGAATGAGCCGGGGTCTTGGCACGATTGGTCTCGACCGGTTGGTAGAAACCGCCGATCCTTTCGTGCAGTCGAGTATTGATCGTTGGTATGTCTCCGTACCCGTCTTTCAACTGCTGGTCTCGCTGTGGCTGACGTGGTTCTTGATACGGCTCGGAGAGCCAGTGTTGCGACGGGTCGAGCGAGCATTTGGGCCGCGGCCTGTACCAGGGGAGAAGCTCAGCGAACTTGCCGATCAACTTCGGGCAACCGATGGAGGCCAGGTCATCATCGTCCGCGGCGACAATGGGGCCGGTAAGACAACATTGCTTCGCGCAATCGCAGCAGCCGAGAGCGATGTGGGGCTGCCCGGCGGCGTGGCGTGGATCGGGCAGCGGCCGGAGAGTCAAGTCATCGGCGTCCGTGTTGCCGACGACCTTCGATGGGGTCTGTCCGAGCCTCCCGATGATGACCAAGTAGCTCGCGTACTGGAACAAGTAGAGCTTTCTGGATTCGCCGAACGGGAAACCGGCACCCTTTCGGGAGGCGAGCTCCAACGGTTGGCGTTAGCGTCGGCACTGCTTCGCCGTCCTCGCATGCTCCTTTCGGATGAGTCCACCGCCATGATCGATCCGGCCGGCCGGCGAGTGATCCGACGGATTCTTCGACAGCTTGCCGATGCTGGAACCGCTGTCATCCATGTGAGCCATCTCGAGGAGGACGCATCTCTCGGCGACCTCACGGTGGAGCTGTCGTGAGCGGCCTGCTCGAGTTGCAAAACGTGTCGCTCACCCACGGCCACCGCACGGCGTGGCCCCAGCCCGCGCTGCATGACATCTCGCTTCGGGTCCCTGCCGGCGAGAGGCTTCTGGTCACCGGTTCCAACGGATCGGGGAAGTCAACTCTGGCCTGGCTGCTGGCCGGGATGATCGAGCCGACGAGCGGTACCGCCACCTACGACGGTCAACCACTCTCCGATGCTCGTCACGACATTGGTCTGCTGGTTCAACACACTCGCCTTCAGTTGCTCCGCCCCACCGTTGCCGAAGAGGTGGGGTCCTACACCGAGCGGGTTGGCGATCGGCTTTCCGCACTGCGGGCCATGGGATTCTCCAGCATCGACGGTGGCCGACGAATCGACGATCTCTCGGTTGGTCAGCAACGCCGGGTCGGGTTGGCGGCCCAGCTGGCTCGTCGGGTCGGTGTGCTAGTGCTCGACGAGCCGCTGGCTGGCCTCGATCCGAGTGGGCGGGCGTCCCTCTCGGCTGCGCTCTCGTCGCTCCCGGCAACGACCACGGTGATCATCGTGACCCACGACGTCGAGGACAGCCGCCCGCTCGGCTCCCGGTTGGTGGTACTCGAGGGCGGTCGGCTGAAAGCTGATGAGGAGGTGCTGTGATCGGCTCGCTTCACCTCCTACGGTTCCTTGAGGGGCACTCGGTTCTGCATCGGGCTGGAGCCAGGAGCAAAGTTTTGGCGCTCACCATGCTGGTCTTTGGTCTGTCATTCGATCCGTCGTGGTCCAGCGTTGGCATTGTGTGGACCACGATCCTCCTGGGGTTCTTCGTCGCCCGGTTGCCTCGAGCCGTGCTGCCCCGACCACCGCGGTTGCTGTGGTGGGCCATGGGCCTTGCACTGGGTTTCGGTCTGCTGGCGGGAGGCGAGCCCTCGGCAACCCTGGGCCAGACGTCGGTCGCCATCGGCGGGCTGATCTTTCAGATCAGATTCTTCGGGGTCACGCTCGGGATTCTCGGTGTGGCGCTGTTGCTCGGCTGGACGACCCGGCTGGCCGACCTTCCACCCGCTGCTAGCTGGTTACTCGCTCCGCTCCGTTTGGTTCGTATTCCCACCGACGATGTGGTCGCTGGTCTCACCCTGGCCGTTCGATCGCTTCCGTTGATGGCCGACGAGCTCGCGACCACCGCCGCCCTTTGGTCGGCCCGACCTCCAACCTCGGACAAACGGCTAGTACAAGCCATCGACTTTGCGGCCACGGCAACGGTGGCCGCCACCCGTCGGGCCACCGAACTCGGTGAGGCTGTCGCCAACCGAGGTCCGTTGGTGATCAACGTCCGTCAGCAACCGTGGGTATTGGCCGACGGGCTTGTTGTGGCGTTCGGTGTTGCCGCGGTGACGGCAATGACGGTCCTGTAGCGACGCCCCGAGAGAGGTGATCAGAGCGGGTCAGAGCTTCGGATTAGAAGCGATGACCCCGTCTGTCACCAGCTCGTCGAATGCATCGGTCAGCCCGGCCAGCACGGTGTGATTGTCCTGGCCAAGGAGCGGGGCAACGTGGCTCAGGCCGGCATCGCTGTCGGAGAACCGGAGCGGAAAACTCGGTACATGAATGGAGCCGAGGATTGGATCGGGCACTTCGGTGATCACGCCGGCCTCCCGCAGCTGTGGATGATTGGC
>CALHBU010000044.1 GCA_937930655.1 uncultured Acidimicrobiales bacterium
AAAGGTCATGTTGTTCGACGAGCCGACGTCGGCCCTGGATCCGGAGATGATCAAGGAAGTGCTGGACACCATGCAGGATCTGGCTACCGAGGGCATGACCATGATCTGCGTCACCCACGAGATGGGCTTTGCCCGGGAGGTTGCCGACCGGGTGGTGTTCATGGCCGATGGTGAGGTGGTCGAGGTTGGAACCCCCGAGCACTTTTTCACCAACCCGCAGGAAGAACGAACACAACTCTTCCTCGCCCAGATCCTCTAAAACCTGTGGGGTCTGTCGTGCTCCACGCTCGAATGGCGACTGTGTCTTCGCTAACGTCGCGGACATGACCTACGCACAGGGCCGTGTCTTCCTCGATGCCGACAGCCACGTCATGGAGCTGCCTGACTTCCTTCGTGACAACGCTGACCCTCACATGCGGGATCGAATGCCTCGCATCGCCGCCGACGGCGGAGACGTCATCCGCGACGCGTTGGCCTCGGTCACCGACGAGAACGGGCACCCAAAGGAAAAGGTGGAGGAGCTGGTGGCCATGGGCGACGGTCTCATCGCCGGGCCGAAGGGCTTCGAGGCACTCGGTGCGTTCAATTCCGACGAGAGGACCAAGGCCCTCGACCTCCTTGGGTTCTCCAACCAGTGGGTCTTCGCCACCTTCTCAGCCGGTGAGATCTTCAACATGACCGACGACCCTGAGCTGATGGCGGCAGCTGCCACCGCTCACAACCGGGGAATGGCCGCCTTTTGCAATCCCGATGATCGACTGTGGGGTGTCGGTGTCACTGCGTTGGACGATCCCGATGCCGCCGTTGCCGAGCTTCGCTACATCATCGAACTTGGGCTGAAGGCAGTGTGGGTGCCTCATCGGCCAGCGGGAGGGCGATCACCGGGACACGATGTGTTCGACCCCTTCTGGGCCCTGGCGGCCGAAGCCGGCATTCCCGTCGTCCTCCACGTTGGCGGCAACCCGCTCCAGATCAAGCCAGCCTGGATGAACACTGGTCGGGAGGTTCCGACCGATTGGCTCGGCGGAGGAGAGAACGTCCGGGGCAAGGACATGATCAGTTTGCATCAGGCGGCCGAGACCTTCGTCGGCACCATGGTGCTCGACGGTGTGCTCGAGCGGCATAGAGATCTTCGGGTCGGTGTTGTCGAACTCGGAGCGGCCTGGGTTCCCGCCATGCTTCGCCGTCTCGATCAGATCGCCGAGATCTGGAAGCGGTCAGAGCCGGAGCTAGCGTCGCTCACCCGGAAACCTTCGGAACAGATCACCGCTCAGATGGGGTTCACGCCCTATCCGTTCGAGGATGTTGGGGCCATGATCCGTGATTCCAACCCCGACCTCTACCTCTTCTCCAGCGACTATCCCCACATCGAGGGTGGTCGAAATCCGCTTGGCCGGTTCGGACAGTCGCTCGAGAACTTCGGCGAGGACGTTCTGCAGAAGTTCTACAGCGACAACATGGATCGCCTGGTGTCGGTCACCTCCTGACATTCGCGTTCTGGGGATTACGATCTCGGGATGACGCCCGAGGAGTTCCGCCAGGCCGGACACCAGCTGATCGATTGGATCGCCGACTACCGGCTTTCGATGGAGGACAAGCCGGTTCTGGCCCAGGTGGAGCCGGGAGACGTTCGGGCCTCACTGCCTGCCTCAGCCCCCGAATCAGCCGAGTCTTTTGCCGACGTCATGGCCGATCTTGACCGGGTGGTCGTGCCCGGAGTGACCATGGTTCAGCACCCCATGCACTTCGGGTGGTTTCCTTCAAATGCGTCGCTTTCGTCGGTTTTGGGCGATCTGGCATCGTCGGGAATCGGGGGGCTTGGCATCTCGTGGGAAAGCTGCCCAGCCCTCACCGAGGTCGAGGAGGTCGTGTGCGATTGGATGAGGCAACTGGTCGGCCTGTCCGACCACTGGTCTGGCACCATCCAAGACACCGCATCGAGCGCCTGTGTGGTCGCTCTCTTGGCGGCCCGAGAGCGGACGAGCAACTTCAGCGAGGCCAGCGGGGGGCTTCAGGCGCAAGCCAATCCACTGGTCGTCTACACCACTGGTCAGGCCCACTCATCGGTGGTCAAGGCTGCTTCCATCGCCGGTATCGGCCAGGACAACGTTCGGATGGTCGACGTCGATCCGTGGACACGAGCCATGCTTCCCGACTGCCTGGCCGAAGCCATCGCCGACGATCTGGCTGCTGGTCGAACCCCCTGTGCGGTTGTGGCGTCGGTTGGCACAACGGGAACCACGGCCGTTGACCCATTGCCAGCCATCAACGAGGTACTGGCCAGGGTTGAAACTGAGCACCCCATGTGGCTGCATGTCGACGCCGCCATGGCCGGCTCGGCGATGCTGCTGAAGGACTACCGCTGGATGTGGGAGGGGGTCGAGGCTGCCGATTCGCTGTCGTTCAACCCGCACAAATGGCTTGGCACCATCCTCGACACCTCGCTGTTTTATGTGCGAGATCCACAGCATCTGGTTCGGGTGCTCTCCACCAATCCCAGCTATCTGCAGTCCAGCGCCGACGGCGAGGTGGTACAATACCGCGACTGGGGGATTCCACTGGGTCGCAGATTCCGGGCGCTGAAGCTGTGGTTCCATCTGAGGCTCGACGGACCCGACGCCATCCGGGCCCGTCTGCGTCGAGACATCGACAATGCGGCCTGGTTGGCCCAACAGGTGGAGCGCTCTGAGGATTGGTCAGTAGTAGCACCGGTTTCGTTGCAAACTGTGTGCGTGCGTCATCAACCCCCCGACCTTGACGGCACCGGGCTCGAACAACACACCCAACGGTGGTCGGCGGCACTCAACTCGTCGGGTCGTGCGTTCGTGACACCATCCAAGCTCGACGATTCGTGGATGGTCCGGGTTTCGGTCGGGGTGGAAGCAACCGAGCAGCACCATGTGGCCGAGCTGTGGCGGCTGATGCAAGAAGCGGCCGCGGCCTGATGACAGTGGATGATCGTCGCCGGGAGTTTCTGGCCGGCACGCTGGGGGTCGATCCCACATGTTCGCCCGACGAACTCCATTCGGCCTACAAGAACTTGGCCAAGATCCATCACCCCGATCTCGGCGGCGACGCTGACTTCATGAAGGTTCTTAGCGAGGCTTACGACCAGCTGGTCGATCTGCTGAACTACGAGCAGTCGGCCATGGCCATCGATGCTGGAGCCGGTTGGGACTGGACCGAGGACGACGTTGATGACTCGGGCAACACACTGCTCGAGGCCATCAGTACGGTGCTGCCCCTTGTCTTCCTGCTGGTTGTTGCGGCCGGCCTGGTCGCCGTGGCGCTGTGGTTCATCTCGGCCATTGACTGAGGAACGATGATGGCTTCGGGTTTCTCCAGCACCAATGACGATGACCTGGTCCAGGCCGAGCAGGACATACAGGCTCGGATTGGCGACCGGCCCATCGACTTCGACTCGCTGGCTGCGGTGTCCAATGTTTTTCGAGTCGCCAACACCGCTCGTTCTCACTTCGAACGCACCGTTCTGCGCGATGTCGATCTCTCGTTCTCCGGCTTCACGGTGCTGTGGGTGCTGTGGGTATGGGGCGAGCGGGAAGCTCGTCATTTGGCAGCAGAGGCCGGAGTGAGCAAGGGAACCCTCACCGGCGTGGTCACCACGCTGTCGAAACGAGGTTTGGTGCAGCGGCGGAGTCACCCGGTCGATCGGCGCCTGGTCCTAGTCTCGGCCACCGAGCTGGGCGTCAGCACGATGGACGAACTGTTTCCACGATTCAATGCCGAAGAGGCCAAGATCAGCGCGGCGTTGTCGGTGGAGGAGAAGAGAGCGTTGGCACACTCGCTACGTGAACTTCTCCGCACCCTCGAAGATCTCTGAACCCCCGACCGAGTACCCGGTCAACCAGTGACGGCTAACCAGACCTCGGTGCGGATTCGTTCCAGCTGGGCCAGGTGCTGGTCGACCGAGATCTTGGCCGGGTCTTCGCCCAGATCGTGGATGCCGGGAAGGTGGAGGCCGAGTCGGGTGAAGCCGGCGTCGAGAAACATACGGAAGGTTGCTGCCAACTCATCGAGGTCGTCGGTTGCGGCAACCGTGGCCTGGATGGGGAAGTCGCTCCGGTCACGACCATTGGCAGCGAGACGCTCGTCGAGATCTGCCACCAGTTGTGCCGCCTCTTCGGCGGTGAATCGGGTCTGGGCGATGTAGCCGTCACACAACCGGGCAGCCCGATCGATGCCGGCTTTCGAACCACCGCCGTACAGAATCGGCGGCCCGCCGGGGGTGAAGGGTTTCGGCATCATGCTGAGCTGGTCGAGATGCTCCGATGATGTGTCGAGGTCGAGCGGTTCGGCCGTCCAGCATTCTCTGATGAGGGCGATGTCTTCCTCGGCCCGCCGTCCCCGGTTGTTGAAGCTCTTGCCGAGCCCGTCGTACTCGGCCTCCTGCCAGCCAACACCGACACCCAGCCGGAGGCGTCCGCTGCTGAGAATGTCGATCTCGGCTGCCTGCTTGGCAACGAGGGAAGCCTGTCGTTGGGGGAGTACCAGCACGCTGGTGGTCAGCTGAGCCGTCTCGGTCAGGGCCGAGAGCCAGGCCAGGAAGGTAAGTGCCTCGTGCTGGATGGTGCCACCTGAATACCGAGCTGGTGGGCGATTGTCGGTGTCGTAGGCGTAGAAGACGTGATCGGTGATGCCCAGCCACTCGTAGCCGAGGGCCTCCGCACCCTGGGCCCAGTCCTTCAGCTCGCTGAGTTCGAGATCCCATTGCCAGGCCGGGAGCTGGGCCCCAAGTTCGAGTTGCATCCGGCCTTGCCTAGCGCGGTGTGACCTTCACTGGCAAAGACTTGATACCGGAGATGAAGTTGGAGCGGAGACGAGCCTCGGGGGCGGTCTGCTCGATGGTGTCGACCCGCTTGAGGAACTCCTGGAGGGTGACCCGTACTTCCATGCGGGCCAACCAGGCGCCCAGGCACAGGTGGGGCCCGCCCCGGCCAAAGGCCATGTGGTCGTTGGGGGAGCGGGTGATGTCGAAGGTGAAAGGGTCGGCAAACTGTTCGTCGTCGTAGTCGCCAGAGACGAAGTAGAGCACCACCTTGTCACCAGCTTTGATGTGTTTGCCCCCCATCTCGACATCGGTGGTGGCGGTGCGACGGAAGTGCATGGTGACCGACGTCCACCGAAGTATCTCCTCAACTGCGTCGAACCATTGCTCTTCGGTGGCAGTGCGAAGGTGATCGAGAAGGTGGGGTCGCTGCAACAGGGCCTGAAGGCCGCCGGTCATGGTGTACCGAGTGGTGTCGTTGCCGGCGGCGACCAGCAGCACGAAGAAGTTGTTGAACTCATGCTCGGTCAGTTCCGAGCCGTCGGTGGTGGTGGCCAGCAACTGCGAGATGATGTCTTCGGTCGGGTCTGTCCGCCGGATGGCCGCCTGTTGTCGGGCGTAGTCGAAGAGTCGGAAGCCAGCCGGTGAGCGAAACGGTGCCAGTCGGAACTCGTCGGTATCCACTAGGTCAACGACATGGTCGGTGAAGTCCGGGTCGGTGTTTCCCAGCAGGGCATCTCCCTGCTCGACCAGAAACGGCCCGTCGGCGTCGGGGGTGCCGAGTAGCCGGCCCAGCATCTTCATCGGAAGCTGGGTGGCGATGGCTTCAACGAAGTCGAAGTTGGGTTGGGCGAGGGCCTCGTCCACCACGTCGGCGGCGAGGGCCCGGATCTGCTCCTCGTACGACTCGACCCGACGTCGGGTGAAACCACGACTGACCAGCCGCCGCAAACGGGTGTGGTCGGGTGGATCGGCCTCGATCATGGTGCGGCGGGCGGCGTTCTCCTCGGCGTCCATTTCTTCCAGCCGGATGCCGTCGCTCGACGTGAATCGTTCGTGATCCCGACTGACATCGATGATGTCCCGGTACTTGGTGATGGCCCAGAAGCCCGACCCGTCGGGCTCGTCAACCCAGCTGACCGGATCGTCGGCTCGGAGCCGGGCGAACGTGGCATGCGGAACGCCGTCGACGTAGGTGTCGTGGGACACCAGGTCGGCGTGGGCATCGCCCGAAAGGCCGGTTGTCGGGGCTGCATCGCTCACATCGGTGAGAGTAGTTTGGGGCCAAACGAGTGTCGAGCGACCGGTGTCGCGTAAAGTCCGGCCGGAACGTTTGCAGAAGGAGATCAGATCACATGAACATCGAGGAGTTCGGCTCGTGGGCCGCGGCCAACGAGATTCACACGGTAGAGATCGCTCATCCTGATTCGTTCGGACATCTCCGGGGAAAACGGGTGCCCACCGACCGGTTCCTGAGAACCGCCGACAAAGGGGTCAACATCGCCGACGCGGTGTTCATCTTCGATGTGCAGTGTGATCTGGTCGACAATCCGTGGATCAACATGGACGCCGGTTTCGGCGATATGGCCCTCGTCCCAGACCTCTCGACAGCTCGAGCTCTCACCCACCGGCCGGGCTACGCCATGGTGTTCGCCGATGCCAAAGAATTGGCGGGCACGCCCCAGCCGATGTCACCCCGCACGATCTTGGCCGAGCAGATTGCTCGATGTGAGGCGGCCGGTCTCCATCCCATCGTGGCCACCGAGATGGAGAACTTCCTGTGCTGGCCCGACTGGACCCCGGCCCAGGATCACATTCAGTACAGCTCGCTCACCGACGGACTGGAGTTGGAGGCAGTCATTGCCGACATTCGGTCGGGTCTCATTGGTGCTGGCATGGATGTTGAAAGTTCCAACACCGAGTACGCCGGCGGTCAGATCGAGGTGAACGTCAGCTATGGCGAGGCCATGCGGGTGGCCGACAACACCGTCTTGCTGAAGACCATCGTGAAACATGTGGCCGACGCCCACGGTATGAAGGCCACTTACATGCCGAAGCCGTGGACCGAGGAGGGTGGCTCCGGCATGCACATCCACACCAGCCTCAGCGACGGCAACGGCGTGAATGCGTTTGCCGACTGCGATGACGAGCCCAATGAGCTCATGCGCCAGTGGTTGGGCGGGTTGATGGAACACGCCGTGTCCATGTCGCTGCTCACGTCCGGCCCGACGCCGAATGGCTACAAGCGCCTTCGCCCCTACACATTCGCTCCTACTCATGTGGTCTGGGGCGGCGACAACCGAACGGTCCTGTCCCGATGCATCATGGAGCCGGGATCGTCAGCCAACAGGGTGGAGTTCCGCTCTGCCGGCTCCGACGCCAACCCCTATCTGGCCATCGCTGCCATCCTGGCTGCCGGGCTCGACGGCATCGAGCGTGACCTCGACCCCGGACCCAAAGCCGAGGGTGACAAGTACGACGACCCCGGCGATGCGCCGGCGCTCCCCATCACGCTGGCTTCTGCCATCGAGGAATTCGACGGATCAGCTCTGGCGGAGGCCTTCGGGGAGAAATTCTCCGCCACCTATCTGGGCATCGCCCGTCACGAGCTCGGTCTTTATGCCGAGAACGTCGGAGACGAGGGCGACGAGGTCAGCGACTGGGAGCGGACTCGCTTCCTCGAGCACACCTAGCCAGCTCGAGGCCACCTGACCAAAGGCGTCACGCCCCTTCGGACTCTGAATCCACGGTCGAAACGTTCTCGTTACCGGCTAGATCAGCGGTGATTATGCAGTGGCTAGATAACGCTGAGATCCGCACGTAACG
>CALHBU010000045.1 GCA_937930655.1 uncultured Acidimicrobiales bacterium
GACCCACGACGAAGCCGGTGATGGTCCACCGCAGCGAACCCAGGGCATGACGGTAGACGGTTGTCTCACTCACTTCGCGTGCGAGTCGTGGATCCGACTCGTGCAAGTGCTTCTCGATCTCAGCGAGGATCTTCTGCTCATTTTCCGACAGCGGCATCGTTCGACATTCTCGCGCACCAGAAGCCGAGAAACAACGCACCGGAGGGGATCACCCATCCCCGGGCCGATCTGGCCCCCACTGTCGTTTCTCCTTCCGGCGTAGCCGGCCACCCTTTTCGGTATCGACCAGGGTGGCCGGCCCGATGGCCTCGGACCCGAATTTCGACCGAATCTGATCAACCGCAGCATCGGTTGCCTCCCATGTCTGATCGTGGATCAGCGGTTCGTGATCGTCGCCCGTCCGTTGCTCGGTCTCCCATTCGAGTAGGTCGTCGAAACTCAGTTGGTCGGCGGCCTCTTCGATGAGACTCGACATGCCGACACCGAGAAGACGGACACCGGGCCCGATGTCGACACCGTCAAGCAGGGTGCCGGCCGTTTCCCGTAGTCGGCTGCCGGCGTCGGTCGCTCGGTCCAATGTCACCGAGCGGGTAATGGTCTGGAAGTCCGGATACCTCAGCTTGATCGAAACCGTGCGCCCTTTCACGCCCGCTCGGCGCATACGAGCTGCGACCGAATCAGACATACGAACCAGCTCGCGGTCCAGGTCACTGCGATCGACCAGGTCAGATTCGAACGTCTCCTCATGGCTGATGGACTTCACCGCTCGGTCAGGCTCGACCGGACGATCATCTCGGCCATTGGCTACTTCATGAAGATGACGACCATTGGCCGTTCCAAGCGTTGCCATCAGCTTCGCCAACGGGACATCGGCGAGATCGCCGACCGTGAGTACCCCGAGCTGGAGAAGCTTCTCCCCGCTTTTCGGACCAACTCCCCACATGGCTCTCACCGGCAACGGCCGCAGAAAGGTCTGAACTTCATCGGCGACGACTTCCTTAACGCCGAGGCCGGCTTCGATTCGTTTGCCGTTGACCCGGGGCTTGGCTGCCTCGGAAGCCAACTTGGCCACCAGCTTGCTCGGAGCTACGCCCACCGAGCAATGCAACCGCTGTGAGTCCCACACCTGCTTTCTGATGAGCTGCCCTATCTCGACCCCGGACCCGAGGAGCCGCAGAGCCCCGGTGACGTCCAGAAAGGCCTCGTCGAGGGAGATGGGCTCGACGAGCGGGGTGATGTTCCGAAAGATTCGCATGACCTCTCGGCTGACTTCGGCGTAGAGCGCGTGGTTCCCTGGAAGAAAGATGGCGTTAGGGCAAAGCGCCCGAGCCTGACTGCTGGGCATGGCGGAACGAACCCCAAAGACCCGTGCCTCGTAGTTGGCCGCCGCTACGACTCCCCGGGATGCCGTGCCCCCGACGACGACGGGTTTACCGGCCAGATCCGGTTGCTCTCTGATCTCGACCGACACGTAGAACGCGTTCATATCGACGTGCAGGATGGTCCGATCGGTGATGGCCGGCTGGCTCATCGTCAGAGTCTGGTCACCCGACGATCGTCCGGCCCCGATCCATCTAGCCGGTACGAATAGAGCCGACCATCAGCAACACCATCGACCAGGTGCTCCAGCATCGGCTCGGCCACCCACTGCGACGCCCCCTCGAGGCGCTCGCGGGCCTCGTCAAGATCGACGAAGTCGGCGGCGATGACGATGCCATCGGGATCGTCGATCACGATCTCACCGGAGAAGCCGGTCGCCCGATGGGCCTCGACCTGAAGGAAAAATCCGTAACCGGGCGCAGTGACCTCGACACGGTAGAGCGGCCCCGACCAGCCCGACACTGCGAGGCCGGTTTCTTCCGCCACCTCGCGGGTGAGCGCTTCGAGAACCGACTCCCCTTCGTCGATGACGCCACCCGGTGTACTCCAGTCGAGATCACCATTGCGGCGGCGGTTGTGAACCAGAAGGAACCGGCCGTTCTTCTCCAGTACCCCACCGGCTACTGCCCACTGGCGGAGCCCGTCAGTCTCTCCCATCCCGGCACCCTAGGCTGAGCACGCCATGACTGACGATCTTCCCGCCAATCTCGAGGGACCTGACCAGTCCGACGAAGACAACGCACCCGATGGCACCCTGGCCGAGCGGGCTGCTCTCTCCCCTCTGCCGTTCGACGGCCTTGTGGCGCCGGAGCCGCTCCCGAGTTCGCCACCCGAATCGGCTCGCTGGCTGGCGTTTGCCGGCATCCTGATCGGTGGACTCCTCGGTGGGCTGATCGGGTATGGCACCGCCGATTTGCTGACCGGCTCCGATATTTGGGCCGCGGTCGGTGGCCTTGTTGGTGGCATCGGAGGAGCCATCGGCGTCGGCATTGTGTCCAGCCTCACACTTCAGGCCATGAACGAGTGGCGGGCCATCTCCCACCCTGAGGCAGGAGAGCGCCAATGACGGGTGTTGATCTGGATGCTCTTTTGCACCTTGCCTCCGGTCTGGCCGTGGAGGCTGGCGAACTCATTGAAGAGATGCGAGCCAGCCTTGAAGGAAGCACAGGACAGGGACTCACCGGAGGCGACCTCGAAACGAAATCGTCGGTGGTCGATGTCGTCACACCGGCCGACAAGGCGGCCGAGAAACTGATCATCGACGGGTTGGAGTCAGCTCGACCCGACGATGCCATTCTGGGCGAAGAAGGAAGCGACCGACTTGGCACGACCGGCGTTCGCTGGCTTGTCGACCCCATCGATGGCACAACCAATTACGTCTATGACCTGCCGGCTTACACGGTGTCGGTGGGGGCCGAACTCGATGGCGTCATGGTGGTCGGCGCGGTGTACGAGCCGAAAGGCAACACCCTCTACGCCGCCCGTCTCGGCGGTGGCGCCACCCGAAACGGCCAGCCAATCCGATGCACCGGTAAGGCCGACCTCGAGACGGCGTTGATCGCTACCGGCTTTGGTTACCTTGCCGATAGGCGACAAGGTCAGGCCGAAGTCCTCCTCGAGGTCATACCCGCGGTGCGAGACATCCGCCGCTTTGGGTCAGCGGCTCTCGACCTTTGCCTGGTGGCGGCAGGCCAGGTTGATGGGTACTTCGAACGTGGCCTCAATCCCTGGGACCTTGCAGCCGGCGCCATAATCGCATCAGAAGCTGGCGCTTCTGTCGGCGATCTCCGAGGTGGACCACCCAGTCCCGACTACACCTTGGCCGCTCCTCCCCCACTGTTCGAGCTACTTCGGGACCTCCTGGTCGGCCTCGACGCCGATCAACGACCGTGACTGCCTGCTGAGCAATTTCGGCTCATGACTGACACTGGGGGTCAACATCGGCCACCATCTTCGTTGTGGGTACCCGGATTCTGACCGTTGAGGACGACGAACGCATTCGCCAAGCGGTGAAATTGGCGCTCGAGGACGAGGGCTGGACCGTCACCGAAGCCGCTACTGGCGAAGCAGCCATGGAGTCGTTCCGGGCCGAAGCATTCGACGTCGTTCTCATCGACATTCAGCTTCCCGGTATCGATGGGTTCGACGTTTGTCGATCAATCCGCCGCACCAGTGACGTCCCCGTCATCATGGTTACCGCTCGAGACGACACCCACGACGTGGTGGCCGGGCTCGAGGCGGGCGCCGACGACTACCTGACCAAGCCGTTTGCTCCCAAGGAGCTGTCGGCTCGGATCCGAGCTCTGCTCCGGCGAGCACGCTCCCCCGAGCAGGGTGAGCTGGAACGGATAAAGGTCGGTGACCTCGAGATCAGTCCGGACGAAGGGCTCGTCCTCAAAGACGACATCGAGCTTCAACTCACCAAGACGGAGTTCAAACTGCTCGTCGAACTGTCATCTCAGCCGGGAAAGGTGTTCAGCCGGGAAGTGTTGCTCGAACGAGTGTGGGGCTACGACTACTTCGGTGACGGACGGCTGGTCGATGTCCATATTCGTCGTCTTCGGATGAAGGTCGAATCTGACCCGGCCAGCCCTCGCTATGTCGTGACGTCGAGGGGCCTTGGCTACAAGCTCCAACCCTGACGAGGCCTGACCGGTGGTCCGTCGACGTCGTCTCGGCCTTCGGGCCCGGATCACTTTCATTTACGCTCTGGGGGCGCTTCTTCTTTCGGCCATGGTGGCTGCCGGTGCTTTCACCATTACCCGAGCCCGTCTGCTCAACGAGTTCGAGCAGGCCGCCATTGCCCAGGGAGAAAGCAACGCCATTGATCTTCGGCAGCGGCTGACCGCCATTCCTCCCGAGTTGCTCGAACCCATCGACGACGAAGACGGACCGCTGGAGACCGGTGAGTCTCAGGAGAGACCAACCGACCCCGGTGTAGACCCCGGCATCGTGGACCCTGACGACGGCAACAGTCTCGATCTTGGGAACAACACGTCGACCGCTGAGGAGACAACCACGACGACGATTCTCGGGCCACCAATCGACATCGACGAAGCTCGAGAGGCGTTGGAAGGAAGTGATGGCCCGGGCACCGGTTCGGAACCATCGGTCTCGACCACCGAAGAAGCCGGTGATGCAGAGGACGATGCTGCCGAAGACGATGCTCCTGACAACGGTGCACCGGGAGGCAGCGAGGCCGCCGCTGCCGAGACCGAGTCCGACGATCCCGTTACCGTTGTGCTGGAGGATCTCACCACCCCCAACGGTGCGGTCTCTCTCCTTCACCTCAACGGGCGAGACCGTTCGCTGGCCGGGCTCAGAGAAACAGAGTTACCGGGCGGTCTTCGCCAATTCGTCGGCAACGGACGACCATCACATCAACGGGTGGTTCTTGACGGCCAGACCCGGGTGGTCGTTGGGTTTCCGATCGTCGGTCTTGACGCCCGCTACTACGAAGTCGCCTCGCTTGAAGAACTTGAGAATACCCTCAATTCGCTCCAGGTAATCCTCACCGGCACGGCGCTGGCCGCCAGCCTCGCCGGTGCGGCCCTCGGACGGTACTCGGCCCGACGGGCCCTGCAACCGCTGGCCGATGTCTCGGCGGCAGCAGAGTCCATCGCTCTCGGCCGCTTCGAGACCCGCCTCGACGATCACGCCGACCCCGACCTGGCCGGATTGACCTCGTCGTTCAATGACATGGTCGATGCCCTGCGAACTCGGGTTGAGCGAGACGGCCGTTTCGCCTCCGACGTCAGTCACGAGCTCCGCTCGCCACTGATGACACTGGCTGCCTCGGTCGGCGTGCTCCAAGGACGTCGCCCTGACCTTCCGCCTTCGGCTCAGAAAGCGGTCGATCTCCTGAGCCAGGACGTCCATCGGTTCGAGAGGCTGGTTGAGGATCTGTTGGAGATCTCTCGAATGGATGTCGGAGCCATCGAACTCGACCTCACCCCGGTCTTTCTCCGGGAGTTCCTCGAATTCGTGGTGTCTCAGTCTCGATCCCCTGACGTACCCGTTCGCTACAAGCCCGCCGACGAGAACCTGGTAATCACCGCCGACAAACGCCGACTGGGCCAAGCGGTTACCAACCTGCTCGACAACGCGGTCAAGTACGCGGGAACAGCCACCGGTGTGACGTTCCGTCAATTCGATGACCGGGTGAGGATCTTTGTTGACGACCTCGGACCGGGAGTTCGACCTGAAGACAGAGAACGGATCTTCGACCGGTTCACCAGAGCGGGTGGCGATGCTGGCCGACGAGGCACGACCAGCGGCGTGGGGTTGGGGCTTTCGCTCGTTGCCGAGCACATCAAACTGCACGACGGCATGGTCTCGGTGACCGAGCGTCCCGATGGGAAGAGCGGCGCACGCTTTGTCATCGACCTCCCCATCGGCGAACAGTTCGAGCACGATGAGGAGATGGCCGTATGAGCAGACGATCTTCCTTGTTTGCGTGGACCACCATGCTCTTGATCGGTGGACTGACTACCGCCTGCGGAATTCCGGCTGAGGACACCGCCCAAATCATCGACGAACCCCGACCGGAGCTGTTCGAGACCGTTCCCGAGACGACATCAACCACCCAACCACCCGGAGCGGCAGTCAACCTCCGTCTGTATTGGCACACCGATCGAGACATCCTGGTCGTTGTCAACCGCGCCTACAGCGAGTCACCGTCCATCCAGGAGGCCCTCGATGTCTTGACCCAGGGGCCGAGCCTCGAGGAGCAGGGCCGGAACCCGACCACCTTCATCCAACGCAAGTTCAACGTGTCGTTGGCCCCTCGGTATCTGTCACTGAACATTGAAACCGGCGAGGCCGTCATCCAAGTGGCCGACGAGGCACTCTTTCGAGAAGACAGTGACCGTCGCATCGCAGCGAGCGAAATTGTGTGCACCGCACTGCAATTTCGAAACATCGACAGCATCACCATCGTCGACTCGTTGGGGACCATTCCGCTGACCGACCTTGATGCTGAACCTATAGACGGGCCGGCCATGGCCGTGCACTACGACGACTGCATGCCACCCGAGATTCCCTCGGCCGAGGACCAGACCGAAGACGACGACGGTTAGGCAACCGTCAGCGTGGCCCCGCCAGCGGGCTTGACCCGCTGCCACCACGTCGACACCGACAAGTCTGTGCCAGGAGCGCACAGGGCAACCATCGACCCGCCGAAGCCGCCACCGGTCAGTCGGGCTCCGAAAACGCCGGGAGTCCCGGCGACGGCCGACACCATGTCGTCGACAATCGGTGTTGAAACCTCGTAGTCCTCGGCCAGGCTGCGATGACCCGAGGCCAACACCTGACCGGCCATTCGTGGATCGTCGGCTGCGAAGGCTTCGATGAGTTCTCGTACCCGCTCGTTCTCCGACACGACATGACGTCCCCGCCGTCGCAAGATGGGGTCGGTCAGACCTTCGACATCGGCGATCGACGCATCGCGCAGCGGCCCGATGAGTCTCTCGATCTCCTCGCATGACGCGCGGCGCTCGTTGTACGCCGAGTCGGCCAATTCTCGGGACTGACCGGTGTGCACGACCAGGACCTCCATCGAGGGCGGGATGGCCACAGGCTCCATCGAGAAGTCACGACAATCAATACGCAGTGCATGACCAGCCTGACTACAAAGCGATGCCAGTTGATCCATCATTCCGCAGTTAACGCCAGTGGCGGCGATCTCGGCCAGCCTGGCTGTCTTGGCCAGCTCCACCCGATCGCCATCGCCGGCCAGGGCCAAGAGACACGCCACGGTGAGAGCCGAGCTTGATGACAGGCCGGTTCCGCCGGTAGGCAGGGTGGTCTCGACCGTCCCTTCGAACCCCTCAACGGTTCCCAGCTGGCTGAGCAACCCACCGATGAATCGACCCCACGGCGGATCTACCGATGTTGGTTCGCCGGCAAAGTCAAGGGAAACACGGGCCGGGGTGGGCTCGGTCGACGAGTGGAGCAGGACCTGCTGGCCACCCCGCCGTCCTTTGACGGTGATACCGAGATCCAAGGCCAGTGGAAGCACAAGTCCACCGGTGTAGTCGGTGTGTTCACCGAT
>CALHBU010000046.1 GCA_937930655.1 uncultured Acidimicrobiales bacterium
TTGCTGCTGATCGTCGGTGGCAACGACACCACCCGAAACACCATGACGGGGAGCGTGTACGGACTCAATAAGTTCCCCGATCAGTACGACAAGCTGATCGCTCATCCGGAGCTGGTCGAGAAGTTTGTACCCGAGGCCATCCGCTGGCAGACCCCACTCTCCTACATGCGCCGCACCGCCACCCGCGACTGCGAGGTCGGCGGCAAGCAGATCCGCAAGGACGACCAAGTCCTCATGTGGTACCTGTCTGCTAACCGGGACGAGGACGTCTTCGACAACGGTGATGCGCTCGACATCGAGCGACCCAATGCCGACCGGCATCTGTCATTCGGCTACGGCATCCATTTCTGTATGGGCAGCCGCCTGGCCGAGCTACAGCTGGGCATTCTGTGGGAAGAAATCCTGCAGCGGTTCGAACGGATCGAGGTTCAGGCCGAACCGGACCGGACGTTCTCGTCGTTCGTCAACGGGTACACCGCTCTCCCCGTGCGAGTGACCCGAACGTAGGTCTCAGAGACTGCTCAGCGCTTCGTCTCGACTCGAAATCGCTGAACCATGCCCAGAAGTTCCTGAGCCACGTCGGTCGGTGTTCTCATTAGTTCGGTTCGCTCCGTCTCCGATTCCGCCCGCGCGTTCTGGAAGGCGTCGTGATAGCGCGAGGCTGGATCGGGCTCCCAGTTTGGCGGCCCGTTCGACCCAAGCTCGGTAGCCACCGGACCAAGCCGAAGCGTTTCCACCCGAACGCCGGTACCGCGTACTTCGCCAGCCAGCGAACCCAGGTAGAGCTCCAGCGCTGCCTTGGATGCGGTGTAGCCGGCGAGAAATGGGCGGGGGCCCGACGTCACGATCGAACCGAGCCCAACAATCAAGCCGCTCCCCCGGGCGATCATCCCCGGCAGGCAACTTTTGGCGGCAAGAGCTGGTCCGGCTGCATTGACGGTGAGCATCTGGGCAAACGCTTCGGTCGACTCGAACTGCGCCGGCCCCACATATTCCAACCCGGCACTCAGCACCAGCACATCGGTGCGCTCGGTAAGTTGCCGCAAGACTTGACCGACGTCATCGAGCAGGTTCACGACGTGAACTTCTACGGACGACTCGAGGACTTCTTGGGCTCGAGCTGCCATTTCGAGTGAAGGAGCGGTTGCTTGCACCTCGATGCCGGGCTCGTCGGCGACAAGCTCGGCAAAAGCGAGGCCGATTCCCGACGAACCACCAACAACGAACACTCGAAGATCAGACACGCCTTCTAGGTTCGCTTCTCTCCGTTCAAACCACCACCCCCCTTAGGCGCGACTAGTGTCGACTCCACCGATGGAATCCACCATCGGCTTCCGGGGGGATGCGGCGGAGAGTAACGAACGACGATCCCTGGGCATGACTGAAAAGGGACAAATGAGATACGTGAAGCTGACTACAAGTGCGCTGGCCCTCCTAGTCGTTGCGCTCTTTGCATCGACCGGGGTTCAGGCCCACAAACCGGCGAAACAGACCGAACCCACCGTTGAGGTCTTGACCGAAGGTATCGCCGGAGCAACTGGCAGCACCATTGGCCCCGATGGTGCTCTCTATGTGACCTCGGGTAGTACCGGCGAGATCATTCGGGTCGATACCGACACCGGCGATCAGACCGTCTGGGCGTCTGGCTTGCCTGAAGCCGTCGCTCCAATCGGAGGGCCAATGGACATCATCTTCCATGGTGAGACGGCCTATGTTCTCGTCTCGCTGGTTGGCCTGATCTTTGATAGCGAAGATGTCAACGGCGTCTACCGAATCGATGGACCGACCGATCACACCGTCATCGCCGACCTCGGCCAGTGGGCCCTTGACAATCCACCGCCACCGGACCTGGATGCCCCCATTCCGACCGGAGTTCACTACGCCATCGAGTCCTACCGGGGTGGTTTTGTGGTTAGCGATGCCCACCACAACAAGCTGATCTCGGTGTCGCGCCACGGTGACATCGAGTTGGTCATCGAGTTGGGCAACATCGTGCCGGCCGTCCTCGACATCAAGGGGCGCGACATTCTGGTCGCCCTCACCGGACCGATCCCCCACCTCCCTGAGGACGGGGTGCTCATCAAGGTCCACGGGGCCAATGTGCACACCCACGACATCGCCTCCGGTGCACCGTTGCTCGTTGATGTCGAACGAGGCCGAGGCAACACGCTCTTCGGGCTCGCTCAGGGAGAGTTCCCAATCGACGGCGGAGCAGGAGACCCGGCCATCCCAAACACCGGCCAGCTAATGATGGTGTCGGGAGACACCTTCGTGCCCATCATCGAGGGTCTCAACCTGCCAACGTCGCTAGAGATTGTCGGCAGAACCGCCTACATCGTTGGCCTCGACGGCACGATCACCAAGGTCGACGGGCTCCCTAAGCCTGGCCGCCGCTAGGGCTCGGGGCGTCCTGCCGAACGTGCAGGACGCCCTGCGGTTCTTCTCGAGACCTGTTGCTCTGGCCGAGCCAACGCTGCACATGGGCTGTCGGTGCGGTAAACCAGAGAACCACCCGCTTCGATCGTCGAAGGTGGGAACAACTGGAGCAGGCCAAGAGTCACGATGAGCGCCATGGAACCGACCACTCGGGCAGAAGTCGAAGTTGAAGTCAACGACTGGGTCGACCAAACCTGGACCGATGACATCACGGTTCGCGAGTGGTGGGCCGCCCTCGCTGAAGCAAAGCTCAGCTCACCAGGACTGCCGGTCGAAGCCGGCGGACGCGGTTGGGCCCATGACCTGGCATCAGCGGTCCTGGCTACGTTCATGCGACGCGAAGTGCTGGGTCCACCGGGAGGACTCGGCCTACTGCTTGCGGCTCCGACCATCGCCCACCACGGGACCGCCGAGCAGGTCGCCCGCTACCTGCCATCGATTCTCGATGGCACCGAGGGCTGGTGCCAGCTGTTCTCCGAGCCCCAAGCCGGTTCTGACCTGGCCGGGCTTCAGACCAAGGCCGAACGTGATGGTGACGAGTTCGTCGTTACCGGCCAGAAGGTCTGGACCTCGACCGCCCAAACGGCCGATCTCGCCATTCTGATTGCCAGAACCAGCCCCGATGCTCCGAAGCACAAGGGCATCAGCTATTTCGTCATCGAGATGGATCAGCCAGGCATCGAGGTGCGACCGTTGCGAGAGATGACGGGCCGAGCGGTATTCAATAAGGTTTTCCTCGACGAG
Organism: uncultured Acidimicrobiales bacterium; assembly: GCA_937930655.1. Classification (GTDB taxonomy): domain Bacteria; phylum Actinomycetota; class Acidimicrobiia; order Acidimicrobiales; family SZUA-35; genus JAHECQ01. The sequence continues at coordinate 3,181 of CALHBU010000046.1, forward strand.
GCCAGGGTCCCGGCCGCAAACCTCCTGGGCGATCTAAACGACGGCTGGCGGATTGCCAACACCACCCTTGGCTTCGAGCGAGCCGGGGCTGGCCATGGCGGAGCCACCTTCTCCGCGGCCCTGCCCGGCGACAACGCTGGGGACCTCGACAAACCAGCGGCATCGTTCGTGGGAGCCAAGGGGCCGATCAATGGTGCTGCGGTCGGCCGACGTCATCTGAGCGCGTTGTCGGAGTTGGCCAACGTCCATGGGACGACCGATGACCCGGTGGCCCGTGAAGCGATCACGCGGGTGCATATCGATCATCGAATCCAACGGATGATGGGTTGGAAGAACAAGATGCTCCCCGCCACTCGAACCGGCGTCGAGGGCAACCTGGCCAAGGTCTACAACTCCGATGCCGTGGCCAATGGCCGCGATGCCGCCAACCTTCAGATGGGCCCGGTTGGTCAGCTCTGGGAGACGCCGGGAAGCGCCGGCATGTTCCAAGAGATGACCATCTTCTCTCCGGCCCCACCGATCTACGCCGGTAGCGATCAGATTCAGCGCAACATCATTGGCGAACGTGGTCTGGGGCTTCCCCGAGAGCCGGGCCCTGACCGGGACACACCGTTCAGCGAACTCCCAAAAAACTGAGGCAGCTTCGTTGATCGGTCAACGAGTCCTACGCAGCGAGGACCGGCGTCTCCTCACCGGAGCCAGCTCCTTTAGCGCCGATAGTTCGCTTGACGGCCAGGTACACGCCGCCTTTGTCCGTTCGCCCTACGCCCACGCTGATCTCCTAGATGTCGACGTTTCCCAGGCGCTCGTAGTCCCCGGAGTGGTCGCCGTCCTCACTGGTCGGGACTACCAAGCCGACGGCTTGTCCAGCCTCATTCATCCCAGCAATCTTCCTGACCATCTCGACCCAAGTCGGCCCAGCTTCACCGACGACGAACTGTTTCCTCCGCCTCAAGCACCACCCATCGTGATGGACCGGGTCCGACACACCGGCGAGATCGTGGCCATGGTCGTGGCTGACTCGACCGAGGTCGCCATCGACGCTGCTGAGCTCGTGGTGGTCAACTACCGGCCGCTCCCAGCCGTGACCGACGCTCGAGCGGCGCTGGAAGACGACGCTCCAAGGGTTTGGGATGCAGGCAATCTTTGTGCCTCAGCCGAACGGGGCGACGCCGCCTTGGCGGCGGCTGCGATCGAGAACGCAGCCCACGTCGTACGGGTATCGCTTCGCAACCATCGGGTGCACGGTTCCCCGATAGAGCCACGGTCGGCCCTTGGCCTCTATAGCTCCGATTCGGGTCGCTACACCCTGTACGCCCCGAGCCAGGGCGTACATCGCTTTCGCAGGGCGCTCGCGGTAGCCCTCGGCGTAGACAATGCCGAGGTGCGGGTTGTCACCCGTGATGTCGGCGGGGCGTTCGGACTACGGATTCCGTGCTCCAACGAGTATCCGCTGCTCCTCTGGGCCTCCCGCCGTTGTAGGAAGCCGGTGAAATGGGAGGGCACTCGGAGCGAGAGTTTTGTCGCCGATGTCCACAGCCGCGACACCCACTGCGAAGGAGCATTGGCCCTCGACGATGGTGGGAAGGTGTTGGCGCTACAGCTCGACTATTTGGGCAACGTCGGCGCTCACCCGCTGTCCTTCGCAGTGCTGGCAAACCTAATGCGTATGGCTGGACCGCCCTACGACGTCCCTGCCATGCACGTGCGAGTCCGCGGTGCGCTGACAAACACCACGCCAACCTCGGTCTATCGGGGCGCCGGTCGCCCCGAGGTCACCCACATCGTCGAACGGTTGATGGATCTGGGCGCCGAAGCCGTTGGCTTGGACCGGGCTGAGGTTCGCCGTCGGAATCTCATCCGACCGGCCGCCCTGCCCTATCAAACCCGCTTGGGCCTCACCTACGACAGCGGCACCTTTGGAGCCAATTTCGAAGAGGCCTTGCAGCTCATCGATTGGGATGGTTTCGAGAGCCGCCGAGCAGCAGCCGAAAGCCGAGGGATGCTGGCCGGAATCGGGGTGGCCAACTACCTCGAATCTCCGGCTGCCGCCGCCTACGAACGCACCGACCTGACGATCACGGCCGACCGGACGGTAGAGGTCGTTATCGGCACTCAGGCATCGGGCCAGGGGCACGAAACGGCCTTTGCCCAGGTGGTCGCCGGAACACTCGGGGTTTCTATCGATGCCGTTTCGGTGGCCTTCGGCGATTCCGATGTGGCGGCCAGCGGCTCGGGCTCACACGCAGACCGGTCGATGCGGCTCGGCGGCACCATCCTGGTCAATGCATGTGAGGACATCATCAACCAGGGGCGACAACGGGCGGCGACGCTGCTCGACTGCGAGGACACCCAGATCGACTATGTCGCTGGGGAGTTCATCGGGGCAGATGCCGGGGGCTCCATCGATCTGTTCAAACTGGCCGCCGAGGCCCCTTTGACAGCGACAGGAGAGATCTCCACTCGGTTGCACGCCCACCCAAATGGGGTGGCGGCCTGTGAAGTCGAGATCGACCCCGACACCGGAGCACTCTCTGTCGTCCGCTATGTCAGCGTCGACGATGTCGGGCGGGCCATCAACCCGATGATCGTCGAAGGCCAACTGCACGGCGGAACCGTGCAGGGCATCGGTGAAGCGGTGTTCGAAGAACTGGTCTATGACCAAGAGGGTCAACTCGTTACCGGTTCGTTCCTCGACTACGGCTTACCCAGCACGGCCGAGACGCCAAGCCTCGAGGGACACATCAAGGAGTGCCTCACCGCCAGTAATCCGTTGGGGGTAAAGGGGGCAGGAGAAGCCGGTATCACGCCCGCGGCGGCCGTGATCGTCAGCGCCGCAGTGGATGCGTTGCGAGCGTTCGGGGTGACCCATCTTCAAACACCGCTCACCCCCGAGCGGCTTTGGACGGCGATGACCTCCGGCATACACCAGGCCTGATCGACCAGAGCCCGGCTCGAAGCTGCGTTGGCAGGGGCGCTACCGTCGCTTCATGTCTGCAGCAGCATCGGAAACATCAGCGACGCCCCTGGGAGTGACCTTCGGAAGCCTCGGCGTCCTTGGCCCGAGGGCCATCCTCGACGTCGCCCAAATGGCATCGGCCCAGGGCTACCGCTCGTTGTGGACTGTCGAAGCAACCGGGACTGACGCCTTCAGTCTGCTGGGCGCAGCATCGGCGGTTGCACCCGATCTGGATCTAGCGACCGGGATCATCCCAGTACAGATACGAAACCCAACCGTCACCGCGATGACGGCGTCCACTCTCCAGGCCCTTAGCCCAGATGCGAATGTATGGCTGGGGTTGGGCGTCTCGGCCCCTGGCATCTTGCGCCAACACGGCGAGGCCCCGTCAGAGCGGCCCATTGCCATGATGCGGGAGTACGTAGCCCTCCTACGGGAGTGCTTGTCCGGTGAGTCGGTGACCTTCGAGGGTGACTTCTGGTCGGTTCGAAAGTTCCGTCTTGGCATGCGGACCGGCGATCGCACGCCCAAGATCGTCCTGGCCGCCCTCAACCCCCAAATGCTCCGGCTGGCAGGTGAGGTAGCCGACGGTGTGCTGCTGAACTATCTGCCTTCGAGCCACGTGGGG
>CALHBU010000047.1 GCA_937930655.1 uncultured Acidimicrobiales bacterium
ATAGTGACTGCTGGAAGGGCGGCGTAGGGAAGCGATCGGAGGAGGGTGAAAGGCTTGCGAGGAGGTCGCAGAATAGGACTGAGCCAGGTATCGGACCAGGTTGACCAGTTGGCCACGATGGGACCGATGACCGAACGCCAGGCATCACCGTCGGGCCCCAAACGGTTCGCCGTTTCTTCCAACGAGCGGGTCAGGATGGCGGCCCTACCGTCTTCCAGAGGATGAGCGGTTGCTACCTCGGGATGGAGCCACTGGAGGCCGTGTTGCTCGAGCTCTAACTCGGCAAAGGCCGGCGAGGCCACCCCCAAAGGGTGCACGGCAGAACAGTGGTCGTAGCGGAAACCGGGCTCGGAGAGCTCCATCGTTCTGGTGCCGCCACCCAGCTGGCTCTGGCCTTCGAGGACCAGCACCGACAGTCCGGCAGTAGCTAAAACGGCGGCCGCGGTGAGGCCATTGGGGCCGGCCCCGACAACGACTGCGTCGAACTGGTCGGTCACGAAGCCGACTGTAGCCGAGGGCGTCTGACCCGCAGTCGCCGGGTGGCGGCCCGCCGGGCCATGGGCTTCAATGGGCCGGTGACGAGCGATGGGTGACTGACCATGCTGCGCCTGGCCATCGATACCGGCGGTACTTTCACAGACTTCGTTCTTCAGGACGGTGCCACTGGGCAGTCCTGGTATTGGAAGACGCTCAGCACGCCGTCGGCCCCTGAAGAGGCGATGGTTTCGGGCATTGAGGGCCTCCGGACCCAACACCGGTTCGAGCCGTCGGATCTTCATTCGGTGCTCCTGGCCACCACCATCGCCACCAACGCCATTCTCGAACGCAAGGGGGCCAAGACGGTGCTGGTCACCACCAGTGGCTTTCGAGATGTGCTGTTGATGGGTCGCTCGAAGCGATACGACACCTTCGATCTCCACCTGAGCAAACCCCGGCCGCTGGTATCTCGCAGGAATGTGCTGGAGGTTCGGGAGCGGATGGGCCCAGACGGCAACGTCGTGCAGAAGCTCGAATCGGCCGACGTCGAGGCACTCGTGGCTCAACTCGACGGTCTTGATGAATCGGTGGAAGCAGTGGCCGTCAGCTTGCTCCATTCCTACGTGAACCCAGCCCATGAAGAGCAATTGGGCCAGGCCATTGCCGCTTGGCGGCCCGACGTGCCGGTTTCGTTGTCGTCCGACGTATCACCCAAATATCGGGAGTACGAACGCACCAGCACCACGGTGGCCAATGCCTACGTTGGCCCCGGAGCAGCTCAGTTCCTCGACCGTCTCGAACAGGCCCTGGACGGGCTTGGTTTCTCCGGCGATCTGCATGTGATGCAGTCGAACGGCGGTTTGTTGTCGACCGGGCTCAGTCGCCGTTATCCGGTCAACATGATCGAGTCCGGTCCGGCCGCCGGCGTGCTGTTGGCTGCCGAGATAGGTCGTGGTCAGGGCATCGACCGTGTATTGAGCTTCGACATGGGCGGCACCACGGCAAAACTGGGCGCAGTCGAAGACGGCGAGCCAGCGGTGGGCACCACCTTCGAGGTCGACACGGTGAACCAGCGACCGGGAAGTGGTCTTCCGCTCAATATCGCGGCGGTGGAGCTGGTCGAGATTGGGGCCGGTGGCGGGAGTATTGCGTCGGTCGACCTGGGCCTAATCAAGGTCGGCCCCGAAAGCGCCGGCGCCGAGCCCGGTCCAGTTTGCTATGGCCGCGGTGGCACCGAGGTCACCATCTCCGACGCCAATCTGGTTCTGGGCTACCTCGACCCCGAGCGATTTGCCGGCGGAAGAATGGCGCTTGACGTCGAGGCCGCGGTCTCGGCCATCGAAACCCAGATCGCCGAGCCACTGGGACTCTCGGTTCTGGATGCTGCCTGGGGCGTTCACACCGTGGCTAACGCCACCATGGAACGGGCCATGCGTTCGATGTCGATTGACAAGGGACGAGACCCGAGGGACTACGCATTGGTGGCCTTTGGGGGAGCAGGGCCGCTACACGCCTGCCGGTTGGCTCGAGCGCTCGGCGTAAAGCAGGTGGTCGTACCTCGGGGGGCCGGTGTCGGCTCCGCGGTGGGGATGCTCGATGCCGAATCGAAGATGATGTTGTCGCTCACCCGACCCATGCTGTTGACCCCCGGGCCGACCACCGACGAGGCGGTTGCCGGGTGTTTCGATCGGCTGGAACGCAACGCGGCGGAAGCCTCGGGGGCGGAGGTCATCGATGATCTGCGTCGCCACGCCTATCTCCGCTACGCCGGTCAGGGATATGAGCTGCGAGTCGAACTTCCGGCCGGTACTGTCGGCGCCGGCTACTCGGCGGCCATAACCGAACGCTTCCATCGGGCCTACGAGGATGAGTACGGGTATTCAGAGCCGGAGTCGACGGTTGAGGCCGTCGATTGGTCGCTGACGGTCACGCTCTCCGGTAGTGGAAATGGCGACAGCGGATCGGTTCGACCTACAGCCGGCCAGAAGCCGGACCGTCTGGTCGATGCAGTCCCCAGCACGGTGCGTCAGGCTTGCTTCCCCGACGCCGAGAGCGGAGCGGGGACCCTCGTGGATTGTCCTGTCTTCGAGCGGTCGTCGCTCTCGACCGGCTCAGTAATCGTCGGCCCGGCGCTGCTGAGCGACCCGGAGTCGACCATTCTGATCCCACCCGGCGATCGGGCCAGCCTTGACGACGCTGGTCGCGTCAGTATTGCGATAGGGGCTACAGGGACTGTCGAAAGCGGAGGTGGGGCATGAGCCCGGACATTGATCCAATCACGCTGAGCGTGTTGTGGAATTCGCTGATTGCGGTGGCCGAGGACATGGGCCGCACCCTTCGACGTACCGCCTACTCGGCTGCTGTGCGGGAGGGAGACGACTTCTCGACCGGGCTGTTCGATGCCCAGGGTCGCTTGATAGCCCAGGGCAACTTCTCGCCTGGCCACCTTGGCGCAATGCCCTATGTGGTCAGTCATGTTCTCGAGC
>CALHBU010000048.1 GCA_937930655.1 uncultured Acidimicrobiales bacterium
CCACCGTGCTCGATGCCCAAAGCCATCTGGAAGGTTTTTACCGGGCCCACGGTTACGAGGTGACCGGACCGGAGTTCATCGAGGATGGCATTCCCCATCTTCCAATGACCCGCACCGCAGTTCCCACATCGACAACCGGAGGAAGCTCATGAACCGAGGAGCCTTTATCGCCATCCTTCTTATGGTGCTCGCGGGCGGTGGGCTTGCCCTTTCAGCTTTGGGAGGCGACGACAACACCGACGAGCTAGCCGTCGCAGATGCTGCGACCGATACCCCGGCCGACACCAGCACGACCACCGACGAGGCCGAGGCCGACACCGAACCGCCCACGTTGACCGATGCCCCGCCGAATCTCGGCTCGGCCGGCACCCTCACCGACGTCGACCAGTGGCTCCAGACCGACGCCACGTCGCTTGAGGACTTCGACGGCCAGGTTCGCATCGTCCAGTTCTGGACCTGGAGCTGCCACAACTGCACGGCCACCCTCCCCGCCCTTACCGACATCTATGCCACCTACCACCCGCAGGGTCTCGAGATCATCGGCGTTCACACCCCCGAGTTCGACTTCGAGAAGGACATTCCCGGTGTCGCCGAGAAGGCCGAGGAACTGGGTGTGGTCTGGCCCATCGCCATCGACAACAACAAGATCAACTTCCGGGCCTGGCAACCGGGACGACGCTTCTGGCCCCGAACCTTCGTGATCGACCAGAACGGCGACATTCGTTTCGACCGAATCGGCGAGGGCAAGTATGACGAGCTCGAAGAGACAGTCGCCTGGCTCATCGAGAACGGGCCGTAGCCTTCTCTAATGCTTGAGTTGCTCCTCGAGGGTTTCGAGTCGGCGCTCCTTCCCTGCTCGTTCATCCTTCTCCTCCCGGGCCTAGCGACGGCCATTGCGGCTCGGCAGGAGTCCACACCAGCCATCGTTGGATTCGTGGCTTCGGCCCTCCTCGTCGCATGGCTTCGCTTCTCGAACCGCATCGACGAACCACCGGCGGCGTTCATCGCACTTGCTCTCGCCGGAGCCGTCGTGTTGCTCCTGGTTCCACTCATCAGGAGACTCGACGTGGTCTCCGGCGCAGGTGGGGTGCTGGCAGGAGGAGCCGCAGCTGCGCTCTGGTTGCCCTGCGTTGGCGAGGAGTTCGGCACGCTTCTCGGTGAGCTGCCCGGTCGTGGCGGCTCCGGCCTGGCCATGATGTCGCTCTATCTCCTTGGTGTGTTCGCACCTCTGATTTTGGTGGCGGCCGGCATGCATCTTCTGCCCGATGGCCTCTTGCTACCGGCCCGGCCCTTCATGATGGCCATCGGTGGCGCAGCGCTCGGGCTGCTGGCTCTTGGTACCGCCGTGGGGCTCGACGACGAGATCGTCTCTCAGCTCGTCGAGTGGAGCCTGTAGCGACACCGACCGAGGTTCCGGCCTAAACAAGTCACGTATGCAGAACTTCCAAGGCTCCATCGGGCGAACCATCCAGGATTCCAAGCCCCACTGGCCGGATCCCATCGCGGCCCCAGCGAGCGCCCCAAACGTGGTGTTCGTGGTATTTGACGACGTCGGCTTCAGCGACTTCGGATGCTACGGCTCGGAGATCAACACCCCGACCCTCGACGCCCTCGCCGGCAATGGGCTCCGCTACAGCAACTTCCACACCACCGGCCTGTGCTCGGCCACCCGTGCCTCGCTGCTGACCGGCCGCAACCACCATCGGGTCGGCATGGGCACCCTGGCCGACTGGGACCTTGGCTTCCCGGCCTCTCGAGGAAGGGTCTCACTCAACGCCGCCACGTTGCCCGAGATTCTCCGGCCGCTTGGATGGAACACCTTTGCTATCGGCAAGTGGCACCTCACCCCCATGGTGGAGACCACCGGAGCCGGGCCGTACACCGACTGGCCTCTGGCCAGGGGCTTCGATCGGTTCTACGGCTTCTTCGACGGCGAGACCAACCACTGGAAACCGGAACTCACTTACGACAACCACCGCATTCCGGTGCCAGACACCGACGAGTATCACCTCACCGCCGACCTGGTTGACCGGTCGATCGAGTTCGTCCGGGACCAGAAATCGGTACTGCCGGAGAAGCCGTTCTTCCTCAACCTGGCCTTCGGCGCATGCCACGCTCCGCACCATGCGCCGGCGTCGTTCATCGAGCCCTATCTCGATGTCTTCGCCGATGGGTACGACGCCACCAGAGAGCGACGCCTGGCTCGTCAGATCGAGCTGGGCATTGTTCCAGAGGGGACCGAGCTAACGCCTCGCCATCCTTCGGTGAAGCCCTGGTCGGAGCTCGACGCCGATCGCCGCCTGACCTTCACCCATCTCCAGGCCGCGTATGCCGGCATGCTCGAACACGCCGACGCCGAGTTGGGACGCCTCGTCGCCTACCTGGCCTCGATCGACCAGCTCGACAACACCCTCATCTTCGCCATCTCCGACAATGGCGCGAGCCAGGAGGGCTCGCCCCTCGGCACGGTCAACGCTCTCCGGATTGGCAACGGCATCCGAGACTCGGTGCAGAACAACCTGGACCATCTGGACCAGATCGGCTCGGAATACCTCAACAACAACTACCCGCTCGGGTGGGCCATGGCCGGCAACACGCCACTCAAGCGGTTCAAGCAGAATGTTCACGGTGGCGGCGTGCGTGACCCGTTGATCGTGCATTGGCCTACCGGTCTTAGCGACGAAGGTGCGATTCGTCGGCAGTTCTGTCATGCCGTCGACGTGACCCCTACCGTTCTCGACCTCCTCGGCATCGAGCTTCCCGATGCCGTCAACGGCCACGACCAAATGCCACTGGACGGGTCGAGCCTTGCTCCCACATTGGCGGCGGCCGAGGCCGACCAGCGGCGAGATCCACAGCTCTTCGAGCTGTTCGGACACCGAGCGCTCTGGCACGACGGTTGGAAAGCAGTGGCCTGGCACCAGGCAGGCACGCCTTTCGACGACGACCAATGGGAGCTCTACCACCTCGACGGTGACTTCTCGGAGTTCGACGATCTGGCCTCCGAACAGCCGGACAAGCTGAGCGAACTGGTCGATCGGTGGTGGGTCGAGGCGGCCGACGTCGGCGTGCTCCCCCTCGACGACAGGCAATTCAACCAACGCTGGGTGCTCAGCGCCAAGAGCCCGGTAACCAACCGGACCGAGCACCGCTACTGGCCCGGCCAGGCCCACCTTCCCACCGATGCTGCGCCCGATATTCGTGACCGTAGCTATCGCATCGACGCCGACGTTGTACTCACCAACAACATCGAGCAGGGCGTGTTGGTGGCCCACGGTGACCGAGCCTGTGGGTACGCGCTGTTCCTCCTCGATGGCTATCTGGTGCACGACTACAACGCGGCCGGGGACCACACCGTGGTTCGTTCTGCGCAGCCCGTGCCGCCAGGCGCCCACATCCTCAGCTATCGCTTCACTCGAACTGGCTCACACCGAGGAATCGGAGAGCTGTTGGTGAACGACGAAGTGGTCGGTGAGGCCGAAATCGAGGCCACCCTGCCCCTGATTCTGTCGTTCGAGGGGCTCGACATCGGAGCCGACGAGATGGTTGCGGTGTCACCCGACTACGAGTCGCCTTTCGCCTTCTCGGGCCGGCTTACCGAGGTGCGGTATCGGCTAGCCACTGACCAGGGAGCCGAGGCTGAATCGGCCCGCCAACAGGGCGAGATCCACAAGCAGTAGGGAGGTTGTCCCGACGATTTCGGACATCGGGCTTTCCTCGGTACCGTCAAGCAGGTGCGTAACCCAAAGGACTTTTTCAAACCGCTGGCCGTCGGGGCCCCTGAGCCGCTGCGGGAGATCCCCTTCCCGCCGTCTCGGATGATCCATTTCTTCGATCCATCCAACGAAAAGATGCGATCGAAGGTGCCCGACATTGCCGCCAAGGTCGACATTCTCCTCGGCAACTTGGAAGACGCCGTCAGTGCCGACAACAAGGATGCGGCCCGGGCCGGTCTGATCGAGGTCGGCAAGACGGCAGACCTCGGTGGCACTCAGTTGTGGACCAGAGTCAACAGCCTCGACTCGCCGTGGATCCTCGATGATCTCACCGACCTCGTCATCGAGATCGGCCACAAACTCGACGTCATCATGATCCCCAAGGTCGAAGGGCCCGAGGACATCCACTACGTCGACCAGTTCCTGGCTCAGCTCGAGGCCAAGGCCGGCCTGACCAAGCCACTACTCATCCACGCCATCCTCGAAACCGCTCGCGGTGTCGCCAACGTCGAGGAGATCTGCTCGGCCTCGCCCCGCATGCAGGGCCTGTCACTCGGACCAGCCGACCTCGCCGCCAACCGACGGATGAAGACCACCAGAGTCGGCGGTGGCCACCCCGACTACCTCGTGCGGGACGATCCTGAAGGCGCCGGTACCGACGAGGCCGATATTGAAGGCCATCGTCCAACCCACCAGCAGGACCTCTGGCACTACACCATCGCCCGCATGGTCGACGCCTGTGTGGCCAACGGCATCCTCCCGTTCTACGGCCCATTTGGCGACATCAAGGACACGGTGGCCTGCGAAGACCAGTTCCGTAACGCCTACCTGCTCGGCTGCGTCGGTGCCTGGAGCCTGCACCCGGTCCAGATCGACATTGCCAAGCGGGTGTTCAGTCCTCGGCCAGAAGACGTCGCTGCCTCTCAGCGGGTCATCGAGGCCATGGGCGACGGCACCGGGGCTCTCATGATCGACGGCAAGATGGAAGACGACGCCTCGGTCAAACAGCACCAGGTGGTGGTGGCCCTGGCCAAGGATCTGTCGGCCCGCGACCCCGAGCTGGCCGCCAGCTACGGCTTTTGAGGAGCACGCCATGAACAACGCTGCTTCTGACTCCAGCCTGCGCCCCCGCCGGAGTGTGCTCTACATGCCGGCGGCCAACGAACGAGCGCTGGAGAAGGCCAAGGACATCGCGGCCGACGCCATCATCTTCGACCTCGAAGATGCCGTTGCCCCCGATGCCAAAGAACTGGCTCGAGATCAGGCCGTCGCCGCCGCTACCTCCGGCGACTACGGCAATCGCGAACTCACCATTCGGTGCAACGGTCTCGACACACCGTGGGGCGCCGACGATGTCGCCGCCGCCGGGGCCGCCGGTCCCTCGGCCGTCGTCATTCCCAAGGTTGGCTCGGTCGACTATCTCAACGACATCTCGGCCCGCCTCGAAGCAGCAGGTGCTCCGGCATCCACCGCCATCTGGGCCATGGTCGAGACACCGACCGCCATCCTCGACGTCCGGGCCATCGCCGCCCACCCTCGGGTTGCAGTACTGATCATGGGCACCAACGACTTGGCCAAGGAACTGCGAGCCCCATTGCTACCCGGTCGCCATGCCCTTGTCCCCCATCTGACCACTTCGCTGGTGGCAGCTCGGGAGGCGGGCAAGGTCATCATCGATGGCGTCTACAACGATGTGAAGAACGCAGAAGGCTTCCAGGCCGAGGCCACCCAGGGCTTCGAGCTCGGCTTCGACGGCAAGACCCTCATTCACCCGAGCCAGGTCGAGCCCACCAACACCACCTGGGCCCCGTCAGACGACGATGTCGACTACGCCCGCCGGGTCATCGAGGCCTTCACCGAGGCCGAGGCCGACGGCCGCGGCGTTGTCACCGTCGATGGCCGCATGATCGAGAATCTTCATGTCGACAACGCCCGCCGCACCCTTGCTGTAGCGGACGCCATCGCTCAGCTCTGACGATGCACCAGACCTCAGAGACCGATCCTGCCGTCGATGATCTTCGAGTCGACTAGTTTCTGGCCACACCGTCGGCCCGGGCCGCCGCCTCGACTGCGACCGCCACCCGCTGGGAGACGGTGCGGTCAAACACCGACGGCATGATGAAGTCCTCGCTCAGGTCCTCGTCGGAGATCGACGTGGCGATGGCGCTGGCGGCTGCCAGCTTCATGTTCTCAGTGATGTCAGATGCTCGGGCATCGAGGGCGCCGCGGAAAATGCCGGGGAACGCAAGAACGTTGTTGATCTGGTTCGGGTAGTCACTGCGCCCTGTGCCCATGACCCGCACGATCCCTTCGACGTCCTCCGGCCGGATTTCCGGGTCGGGGTTGGCCATGGCGAACACGATGGGGTCCGATGCCATGCTCTTGACGTCGTCGACGCTCAGCACACCGGGGGCGCTGACACCGATGAACACATCGGCTCCTCCCATCACGTCGGAGAGCGATCCCTTCTTGCCGGTGTGGTTGGTGTTCTCGGCGAACCACTGCTTCCACTTGTTGAGACCATCCCGCCCGTCGTAGACAGCGCCCTTGGAGTCAACTCCGACCATCTCGGTCACGCCGGCGCCCAACAGGATCTTGCCGATGGCTACGCCAGCGGCGCCAACACCAGAGACGACGACGGACAGTTCGTTCATGTGCTTGCCGGTGATTCGCAACGCGTTCTCGAGGGCAGCCAGCGCCACCACCGCGGTGCCGTGCTGATCGTCGTGGAACACCGGGATGTCGAGTCGCTTCTTCAGCTCCTCCTCGATCAGGAAGGCGCCGGGGGCCGCAATGTCCTCGAGGTTCACGCCGCCGAAGGTCGGGGCCAACCGCACCACCGTCTCGATGATCTCCTCGGGCGAGTCGACGTCGATACAGATCGGAAAGGCTTCGACACCTCCGAATTCCTTGAACAGCAGAGCCTTGCCCTCCATGACTGGCATGGCGCCCTTTGGACCGATGTCGCCAAGACCGAGAACGGCGGACCCATCGGAAACAATGGCCACCGTGTTCTTCCGGATCGTGTATTCGTCGGCCAGGGTTTCGTCTTCGGCGATGGCCATACAGACCCTGGCGACACCAGGGGTATAGGCCATCGAGAGATCGTCGGCGTCGCCGACCGGGCAGAGTGGCAGTACTTCGATCTTGCCCGCCTCGTGCATGGCGAAGGTTCGGTCCCACCAGTCGTGAAGGGTGATTCCGTCGGTGGCCGCTACGACGTCGGCGATCTGCTGCTGATGGGCGACATCGGTGCAATTCACGACAATTTCCCGGTCGACGGTCGCAGCCTTGGCTACGAAACTATCGACGGCATAGATATTGCCGCCCGCTTCGCCGATGGCGGTCGTGAGCCGGCCGAGCACGCCCGGCACGTTGTCCAGGCTTACCTTGAGAACGATCGAATACTGGGTTGCGGGGACAGCAGACATGACGAGGCAACCTAACGGCTGACCCGTCTCTTTCGACCGCAGATTTCCAGTCCGAATGGCAGCTCTTAGTCTGAGCCGCAGCCTCGGCAGGGCACGGGACCGAAGTGGGTCACTGCCGCCGTCCACGTGGAGCCATCGAAGAAGCGCTGCTTGTGCTGACCCTGGGGGTCCTGGTGCCAGCCACTCGCCACCGGAGCAATCGCTTGGAGGGTGCTCTCAGCCATCTGTTGTTCCGCCTTGCATTGTTGTGCCTTCATAGGTGATCGGCTCATAGGACGATCGTTGGCGACAATCGGTCGCGGTGAATCGGGGAAAACCCCGCCCTTTGGGATGAATTACCCGGGCAGCAGAGCTGATCTACCGCAGCAAAGCTGTCCGCAAGCGTTCGATGGCAGCCGGGGTCCGAACGCCCCACCAGAAGAGATCCTGGCCATCGACCTCGGTCACCGGCGCTACCTCGCTGAGCTCGTTGAGATGTTCTGCGGTGAACTCATAGGGCTCAGAAGGGGCCAGAACCCGATCAGCGCCTTGCACAACAGCATCGGTCAACTCGATCTCGGGGTATTCGACCGCCTGATCGGTGAAGACATTGGCCAGGCCCATCGCCTCCAGCAACGTCGAGCCGTAGGTGTCGGGACCGATAGCCATCCACGGTCGACGCCAGATCGGAACGAAACAGCGGGCAACGGCCGGGGGCGGGTCTGCCTGCATGGTTGCGTAGTCCGGCCATTCCAAGGTCTGCGACGGAAGACCAAGGGCGGTGGCCATTCGGTCCAGGTCGGAGCCGACATCGGCGAGGGTGCGTACGTTGGTGACGAACAACTCGATCCCGGCTGCGCTGAGCGCCTCGGCATCTTCTTTGCGGTTCTCGACCTTGTCGAGCATCACCAGATCGGGGGCAAGGGCAACGATGGCATCGATCTCGGGGTTCTTGGTTCCGCCAACGTGAGGCAGGTCGTCCTGCTCGCAGTAGCGAGAGCAGGCAATGGGGTCTACGCCCCAGGCTCGTGCGGTCTCGGACAGCGACGGCACAAGACTGACGACCCGAATTGATGACGATGGCATGTGATCCTCGGGCTTAGAGCCGCTTGAGAAGTTCGGCCTTCTTGGTCTCGAACTCCTCATCGGTGAGGGCGCCGGAATGGCGCAACTGGTCGAGTTTCTCGATCTGATCAGGAATGGACGCAGCCGCTGCGGCCGGCCCGAGGTTCTGCCCGACCCGGTCGAACTTGCGGTTTTCGTTGGCTTCCATCTGGGTGTAGATCTCGTTCTGCACGTCCAGCGGCCGTCGAATGTCGGTGAACTTGGAGCTGCCCATCTCGCCGGCTGACTCAATCACCAGGTCGCCCGACCGAATGATCCGTTCGAAAAGGCTCTGGCTGAAGAAGACGGTGTTCACCCGTTCCAGGGGTATCTCGATACCGGTCCGAGATAAAACCCCTCGGCGACTGACAATCCGGTCGGTGGTGATGATGAAGTTGGTGGTGGCCCACACCGAGTACGCCTTGGCGAACCAGGCAACAGCCAGCAGCAACAGTACGCCGGGCACGAAGTTGAGCACGCCGGTCACGCCGAATGCCAGGAAGACAATGCCGAGCGCTATAGCGCCAAGCAACGCCAGCAGTTGCTTGGCGAAGAACCACCAGTGGGGGCGCAGGTCGAGCACTACTTCCTCGCCACCGCGCATCTGATCCTCAATCGAAGCCACGACTGGGATCGTAGTAGGACTGCGTGTCACACCGGTTGGCTAGAGTCGGCTCGGTGGATGCGGACGCACTTCTTGCCGGGTTGAACGACCGACAGGCCGAGGCTGTGACAGCCGAAGGTGGACCTTTGGTGGTCCTGGCCGGTGCCGGGTCGGGCAAGACCAGGGTCCTCACCCGCCGTATCGCCTACCGGGTAGCCATCGAAGAGTCAGACCCACGCCGAGTCCTGGCCCTTACCTTCACCCGCAAAGCGGCCGGACAGCTTCGCACCAGATTGCGAGACATCGGCCTGAGGGACGACGTCGTTGCCGGCACTTTTCACGGCATTGCCCTCACTCAGTTGCGGCAACGATGGACCGAGCGGGGCATTACGCCTCCCACCATGCTCGACCGCAAGTACGCATTTGTCCGCCAGCTGATGGGTAACCAGCGCGGTGTCGACCCTCTCGATGTCGTCAGCGAGATCGAATGGGCCCGGGCCCGGTTGGTGGCACCCGAGAGCTACGGCAAGGCAGCCGATCTCGAGGGGCGCACCAGTCCGCTACCACCGGACGACATGGCCGAGATCATGCATCGCTTCCAGCAGGAGAAGCGTCAGCGTCGCGTCGTCGACTTCGATGATCTCCTGGCTCTTGCTATCCGAGACCTCCAGTCAGACACCGACTACGCCAACGCGGTTCGGTGGCGCCATCGGCACCTGTATGTCGACGAGTTCCAGGACGTCAACCCGCTGCAGTTCGAGCTGCTACGGGCCTGGCGGGGCGAGTCCGACGATCTGTTCGTCGTCGGCGATCCGAACCAGGCCATCTACGGCTGGAACGGGGCCGACCCCAATCTGCTGGCCACCTTCGCCCGGCGTGAGCCGAAGGCCACCGTCATCGAACTCAACGACAACTACCGATCATCGCCGCAGATCCTCACGGTGGCGGCTGCCGCCCTGGCCGGCCAGGGGCGACTCAACGCCCACCGGTCCAAGGGCCCGGTCCCCACCATCACCGCCTACGGAAGCGACAAGGCCGAGGCCGCCGGCATTGCCAATCGGGTCAAGGCCGCCAAGTCCATCACCGAGACCTGGGGCGCTCAGGCGGTGCTGGTTCGCACCAATGCCCAGCTTGTTCCGATCGAACAAGAACTCACCGCCCTCGGAATCCCTGTTCGGGTTCGAGGTGGCAAGGGGCCGCTCGGCACCCAGGAGGTCAAGGTCGAACTTCGGTCGCTCGGGCGCTCGGGCATCGACGTTCGACAAGCCCTGGTCGGCTTGGACGAATCGCTCGAACCGAAGTTCGATGAGGACGGTAACCCGGAGGAACTCACGCCCACCGAGATCGAGCGTCGGCAGAACCTCGCCGCTCTGAGCCGTTTGGTGCACGAATACCTCACGGTCGATCCCGACCCAAATGGTCCAAGCCTGGTGGCGTGGATCGCCACGGTCCAGGGCAACGAGGTCTCGATCGACGGCGATGCCGTCGAACTCACCACCTTCCACGGGGCAAAGGGGTTGGAGTGGCCGGTGGTTCACTTGGCCGGGCTCGAGCAGGGGCTGGTACCGATCAGCTACGCCAAAACCGGAGCCCAACTCAACGAAGAACAACGGCTGCTCTATGTCGGCGTCACCAGGGCCGAGCGAGAGCTACATATGTCGTGGGCGGCCGAGCGAACCTTCGGCACCCGTAAGTCCAAGCGACAGCCGTCGGAGCACCTCGATCTCCTCCAGTCGGCGGTCGAACATCTTCGTCGGGGTTACTCCCCCACTGACTGGCGGGCCGAGTTGGCCCGCACTCGTGAGGCTCTGCCAGCCAAAAAGGGCGGCGCCAAGGTCCCCAATCCAGTTGACGACCCAGTGTTCGATGCGCTTCGCACGTGGCGTCGCAACCAGGCCAAGGCAGCCGATGTTCCGGCCTTCGTCGTCTTCAACGACCAAACGTTGCGGGCCATTGCCAAACGCCGACCATCATCGAAGTCCCAGCTGGCCGGCATGCCGGGCATCGGCCCCGTCAAACTCGAACGCTACGGCGACGAGCTACTGGACATTCTCCGCTCCGCAGACGGCTGACCCCTCCTCGCTCAGGCGTAGAGGGCCAGCACCGGCGCATGGTCGCTGGGCTTGGTGCCCTTTCTGGCGTTTCGGTCGACCAGATCAAGAACCGAGCGCTCGGCAAGCGGTGACGAAGAGAGTAGGAAGTCGATTCGGATGCCTTCGCGCTTGTGGAAGCGGCCGGCCTGGTAATCGTAGTAGCTGAAAAGACCGGCCTCGGGATGGCGTTCACGGAACGTATCGACCAGACCCCAGTCGATGACATCGGCCAGCGCCTGGCGCTCCCGGTCGGTGACGTGGGTGGCACCGGCAAAAGCCGCGGTGTCCCACACGTCGTCGTCGGTAGGAGCGATATTCCAGTCGCCGGCCACCACAACCTCGTCCGTCGGTTCAACGGTGGCCTCGAGGTGGGCCCGCAGTCGACCAAGCCACGAAAGTTTGTAGTGGTAGTGCTCGTGATCGACTTCCCGGCCGTTTGGCACATAGACGCTGTGCACCCGGACCCCACCACACGTCGCTGAGACCAGCCGAGCATCGGTGTCGGGCTCGATGCCCTCGGCAAAACCACCGTGCGGATCGGTCAGGCCGACCCTGGACAGAATGGCCACGCCGTTCCATCGGCCTTCGCCGTGATGAACTGATTCGTAGCCAAGTTCAGCGAAGACCTCGGTCGGGAACGCGTCATCGGCGAGTTTGGTTTCCTGCAAACACAGGACGTCGGGCTCGGCCTGGGCGAGCCATTCCTCCACACGCGGCATCCGGGCCTTCAGCGAGTTCACATTCCAAGTCGCAATCAGCACCCTTCGACCCTACCCATTCCACGCTCCCCCCAGCCCTGTTCTGGCGGCTCCTGGGTCCGCCAGTAGATTGAGGCGGTGACCGTCCGGTTGTGGAACGACTACATCTGTCCCTGGGCCTATGCCGCCAGGACTCATACCGCCTGGCTTCGCGAACAGGGGATCGAGGTCACTACCTTCAGCTACGAGCTTCACCCCAACCTGCCACCAGCGGGGCGCCCGGTGAAACCAGATGGTCGCCTTGACCGGGTGTTCGATCACATCGCTCAGGAGTGCGCATCGGTCGGGCTGGAATTCAACAAGCCACACCGGAGCCCCAACACCCATCGTTTGCTCGGCATCACCGAACTGGTCCGAGTAGCAGCCCCCGATACCTTCGATGCCGTCGACGAAGGGCTAGCCAGAGCCCACTGGGTCGAAGGACGAGCCATCGACGACTTCGCCGTCATCACCGACATTCTCACCAGTGCGGGAGCCCCCACCGACGAGATTCTCGACCGTGAGGCCGAAGGCGAGGGCACCCGGCTTCTCGAGGTCTCCATGGCCCAGGCCCTCGATGTCGAGGTCACCGCCACGCCAGCATGGCGGGTGGAGAATCTGACCATCACCGGCCTCCACCCGATCGAACAATTCCAGCGTTGGACCGGCAAAATTCTGGGACTGAGTTAGCCGTTTGGTCTTGTTCGTGATCACGAACAAGACCAAGGGGCCGATAGCTAGTTGATGCGCAAGCTGTTGCTCACAATGGTGCTGCTTCTGGCCGGGGGCTGGTTGGTATCAGCGGTCTTGTTCAGCACGCCCGCAGTCCGGGTGCTGTTCATCGGCAACAGCTACACCTACTACAACGACATGCCGCTCATGATGGCCGACATAGCTCAAGCTAACGGGGTCGAGGTAGAGGTAACCGTGATAGCCAAAGGCGGCTACTTCCTCAGCCAACACGCAGGCAGCGCAGCCGTTCAAGACGCCATCGGAAGCGAGAACTTCGACATCATCGTTCTCCAGGAGCAATCAATTGCCCCCGCCGAACCGAACCGATTTGAGACCGACACCATGCCGGCAATACGGCGCTTCTCGTCCCTGACGGCGGAGTCACCAGCCCGGGTCATTCTCTTCCAGACCTGGGGTCACCGAGACGGCAATCCGATCAGCGGCCACCGTTCCTATGAGTCAATGCAAGGGGATTTGATCCTCGCCTATGCAACCATGGCGACCGAGATAGATGGCGACGTTGCACCCGTCGGGTCCATGTGGTGGCGAGCCCGGACCACGCTCCCCGATGTCACGCTGCACGCGCCGGACGGCTCTCATCCGACCGCTGAAGGAAGCTACTTGGCCGCTGCGGTGATTGCCGGGGTGGTCGCCGACGAGCCACCAACAATCGCGGCTGATGGTTACATCGATGGCCAGGTGGCGCAGCAACTGATTGACCTTCTCAACTAACCCCTCCCC
>CALHBU010000049.1 GCA_937930655.1 uncultured Acidimicrobiales bacterium
TTTCGAGAAGGATGTTCGGGCCATGCGGTTCAGCCCCGATGGCCAGTATCTCGTCACCATCAATTCCGAGGGGGTGTTTACCCTAAGAGATCCTGAAAGCTACGAGGCCAGAAGAGACCTTCTTGGCGCTCGAACCGAGGTCCTCGACAACGACATATGGTTCTCATCCGACGGCCGCTACCTACTCTCCGGCGGCCTTTCGGCCCTACGCATGTGGGATCTTGAAACTGGCGAACAGATCGGTGGCACGTTCCCCAACGCTTCAGGATTTCACTTTGGTGGCAACGATGGGCCTCACCTGGTAACTGCTGCCGACGACAACTTCCTCGCCGTTTGGAACCTCAACGTCGACGAATGGTTCGACATCGCCTGTCAGGCCGCCGGCCGCAACATGACCCGGGACGAATGGGAACAGTTCGGGCCCCAGGACGAGGACTACCGGGCAACATGTCCGCAATGGCCCATCGAATCCTGACGGCATCCGAGACGCCTCCCGTGTGTATTGGGCAACCTCACCTGCGGAGGTCGGAGTCTGGCTTGGCCTCGGCAAGAATCAGGCCGACTAAGGAGAGGGGGCGATATGCGGCGCTATACGCGATTCCAACTGACGGGTTCGGAGTTCCAACTGGCCTGCCTGAGCTTCTGCGTCCTCCTCAGCTTTGTGGCCATTGGCGCCAGTTCTCTGCTGTCCGGCACACCGACCGATAGGGCCGCAAGCGATAGCGCTACAACCGACAGGGACGCCCGAACCCGGGGTTCTGAGTCCCCAACCCGAGCAGTCGAGGGCGTCGAGACCGACCGGACCGACCGTCTTGCCGACCCTGGTGGCGGGCAGACCAGCGTCGGCGTTCACGAGCATTGGTGCCACTCCACCTACGACGCGGCCTACGGCCGAAACCTGACTGACGAAGTCGAGTCGTGCGATGCAGAGCTACAGGAGCCAGCGTCGATTCAAACGATCTCAAACCCCTCTCCTCCGGCCGACGCACCAACCACTCCGACCTCACGCCAGCCCGAACCCGATGGGCTCGACACCAGCGACGAGCCAGTCGCCGCTCCGGTTCCACCGACACTGCCCTCGACCCCTGGTTCCACCCCGACCGAACCCGCTCAAGAGCAACCCGAGCAGAGTGACGACCAAACAACGACGACCTCCAGCAGACCCGGATCGACCGACCAGGCCACAACCACCTCTCAGCCCGACGACCCAACAGCAACCACTGAGCCCACCGTCGAGAATGAGGAGGAGGAGGAATCTGACCCCGAAACTGGCGAAGATCAACCGGATGCTCGTGAGCCAGACGAGGTCGAGCCAGACGACCTTGAGCCCGACGAACGGCCGGAGCGAGATACTCCCGACCGGGACGACAACGACGAAGACCAAGACGAAGACGACTAGCTGACCAGCCAGATCGGCACTGACCCGCCACACCTGCTTTCATCTAACTGTCCCACCAACAACAGGAGGACGGTATGGCTGTCGTCGACTACGAGGTGTCCAACGGGGTAGCGCTGGTCACCCTCCCGAAATCGTTCCTTCAAAAGCGAACCCCGGAGTTCGAGGGCCGGTAGGCCGCGCCCGGTGATCGAAGTCCAATCCTCGATAGACGTCGACCGAACACCGGTGGAGGTGTTCGACTTTTTGGCCGACTTTTCGAACAACGCCGCCTGGCAGGCCGGGGTGACGCGATGCACCGAGACAAGCCCACCGCCCGTCGGCCAGGGTTCGACGTTCCTTCAGGAAGGGTTCGTTCTTGGTCGGAGAAGTACGACCCCCGTCGAGGTGATCGAGTTCGAGCCCGACTACCGGATCAGGACCAAGGCAGCCGGTGGTTCGATAGCGATTGAGGTGATCCGCGAAGTCAGCCGACGAGCCGACGGCAAGGCAAAAGTCCGCTCGACCGTGAGGGCTGAGCCCCAGGGCTGGTTCATGGTTCTGGCGTTCGCCGTCCGTTGGGGTCTGCGATCCGTCGTTCGGGGCGACTGTCGCCGGCTGGCACGGTTACTGGCCCAGGACAATCCAACCCTCTGATCAACGAGCGTCGGGAAAGACCTCACCCGGCAGTGAGTCGTCCCACAGCGACAGGACACCCCGCTGCTCGAGTAAGGCACGGCCTTCGTCGGTCAGGCGCCCGTTCTCGCCACCATGGACGTAGCCGACGGGCGGTTGAGCATCCCACACCGCCACCCGAACCTCACCGCCGTCACCGTTGGCCGCCTTCATTTTGGACGACAGCGCGTTAGAGACCAACACCTCCTGTTCCAACGGGTTCTCCACCCGCAACGTGACCGCCAACCGGGTGGCGTCCAACAAGAAGCGAGTTCGGAAGATGGAGCAGTGATGGCTGAGGGCATAGCGATTCGGGCCAAACCACCGAAAGGCTTCGTCACCGGGAAGCAGTTCCGTCGACGAGTCAATCTTGTCCCGGTCATCGGGCCAGAACGAACCCCATCCCAGCTTCAGACAATCAAGGCGATGACGGTCCATGGTCTCGACAAAACCATCAAGGGTTGACCGATCCACCGCCTCGGTCAGCCACATGTCCTCCTGGAGGTAGAAGACGTACTCGAACTCCGACACCAATGCTTCCAGACCAGTCAGCAAACGGGAGCCGAAACCTCCGGAGCCGGTCCGCACAATCCGCCCCTCCGGCACCATCGGGATGGTCTCGGTCATGTAGACAACGGGAATCGACGAACCGAACGCCTGGGCGGTGAAGAAGACCATCGGTGGCCAGAACCGCTTGTAGCCGTCGAACGAATGCACCACGACCGCCATCTTCTCCGGCCCAGCGGGCGGTGGATAACTCCGCCCGGTCGCGTGCTTCCACGCCAATCTCTGGGCTGGTCCAAGCAACCTTCCTTTGAAGTCCCCCACCATGTGCCTCCGATCCTCCAGCCCACGAAGCCGATCACTAGGTTACGTTTTGTGAAGAACAGCAGTGCAGTTACGGGCATCGCCGCCAGCTTCATCATCGGGTTGTTGATTGCCCTGGCGGGAAGTCAGGGCAGCGTCGACGTCGGCCCGCTCCCCCTCTTTGCTCTCTGTGGCGTTATCGCCTTCGTCATCAATTGGGCAGCATTTATCCCGTCTTACCTGAAGCAAACCGAGCACTACTACGACCTCACCGGGAGCGTCACCTACCTCACGCTGACCGCAACAGCCTTGGCCTTCTCAGAACTGGACGGCCGGGCCTTTCTGGTGGCTGCCCTGGTCATCGTGTGGGCGACTCGGCTCGGCACTTTCCTTTTTCGCCGAGTCCGCAGGGACGGCGGCGACGGACGGTTCGACGAGCTCAAGACCAACCCACTCCACTTCTCGATGATGTGGTCGGTCCAGGCGCTCTGGGTGTTCCTCACCCTGGCCTGTTCGCTGGCCGCCATCAGCGGAAGCGAACGAAAGCCGCTCGGCATCGTGGCCGCCCTCGGGGTGTTGGTCTGGGTTGTCGGCTTTGCCATCGAAGTAACCGCCGACCGCCAGAAGAGCGCATTCAAAGCTGACCCGGCCAACAATGGGCGCTACATCACCACCGGATTGTGGGCCTGGTCTCGGCACCCCAACTACTTCGGCGAAATCGTCCTGTGGGTAGGGATAGCCATCATCGCCCTACCCGTCCTCTCCGGGTGGCGCCTGGTCACGCTGATCTCTCCGCTGTTCGTCTACACCCTGCTCACCAGGTTCAGCGGAATCCCGCTGCTCGAACGCCGGGCCAAGAAACGATGGGGTGACGAGCCGGCGTTCCAGCAGTACAAGAAGAGCACCCCGGCCCTTGTCCTTCGGCCACCTCGCACCGCCTGAATCAAATGCCCTTGCCGAAACGGTGAAGGGTCTTCAGCACGAACCCGGCCGGCACTCCGGCGGCAACAATCGCCGCGACGGGAACGCGCTTCTCGAGGGGGTGAAGCCGGAAGGTCTCCCACGCCGTCTGTAGCGCTGCGCCTCGCTGCTTCATGGCTCCCTTGGCCACCGCCTGCTGCCCCCTGATACGGGCCAGACCGGCCGGACAATCATGAAACTCAGGGTGCTTCTCGACCAAGTAGTCGAGAGCTTCGTCGATGGTCTTCCAACGTTCAAAGAAGAAGGACGCGCCATGCCAGTAGATGCGTACCAAGGGTTGAGCGGCGACAGCGATAGGCGAAACCTTGGAAGCTCGGAGCAACCAGTCGTAGTCCTCGGCATACCCGCCGGGAATGGCCTCGTCGACATCGCCGATCTCGTCAATGGCCGACCGGGCGACCAACGTCGCTGACGGATGGACTTCGGTCATCCGATCCAACAGAAACCCGTCGAACGTGAGCTTGGACGGATCGGGAATCCTCGGCGTGTCTTCGTCCTGGAAGTTGATGAAGACCCCGGTTGTTGCCACCCGGGCATTAGGTGTCCGGTCGATAGCGTCGAACTGGGCAGCCAACTTGCCAGGCAGCCACTCATCATCATCGTCGCAGAACGCAATCCATTGGTGGGAGGCGATGGCCACGCCGCTGTTGCGAGCTCCGGCCAAACCTGGCTTTCGGACGTTGGTGGTGACGACCACTCGTCGATCTCCGTCGTGAACGGCGAGTGTCTCATCAGGTTCGGAGTGGTCGAAAACGAGCACGATCTCGATCGGGTGAGGATGCTTCTGGCGCAGAACTGCGTCGATTGCCCGGCGAACCAGTTCCGGTCGATCCCTGGTGGCGATCACTGTTGATACGGCGCGTGACCCGGGCTCAACCATTATTCTTGTCCTGTTCCCGTCGACGTTCTCCAGCCCGACGTTCGGCTTCGCGCTGCTCGATTCCGTCCAGCTCAGAGAGTCGGATCTTGGTGGTGATCCCCAGGAGATCGTCCACTACTTCTCCAAAGCGGATGACGCCCGCAGTCGCAGTGGTGTCCTGGCGGGGAATGGTGAAGAGCGAGGGATTGTCCAAACCGGCATCAAGAGCAGCTCGGAACTCGTCCTCGGTTGAAGCCAGGCGGGCCAGCTCGTGTTTAGCCAGGTGGTGAGCAAAGCGCATCTGGTGTTCATCGACGTGCTCACCCCGGGCCGGGTCGCGAGGAACGACAACCGGATACTTGCCGGCCATCCGAGCATCCATCACGGTCGAAGGTCCGCCGTGGCTCACCACGACGGTGGCCGAGCTGAACAACTCTCGGAGCTCGTCGTGAGGAATGAGCTCGTGGGTGTCCATGCTCTTCGGGGCCTTGGCCGTCCCTCGCTGAATGACCATCTTCACACTTCGATGATCCTCAGCCCACCGAACCGTCCAGTCGATCAGGCGGTCGAACGGATGATGGTCGGTGCCAACAGACACCACCACCATCTCCGGCATCGCCGAGGGGAGATGGCCGTCGTCGTGGGGAAAGGGATCCGGCACTGTCGTCATGGAATGTCCTGTTGCCTAGTAGAGCGGTCCGACGAGGACACTGCCCGGGTTGAGCCGCTGCTGCTCCGGCCACTGCACGCAGAAGCGGGTAGTGAATGGTTTCACCAGGTTGCCGGTGAGGGTCTTGGAGTCAATGCGGTCATAGACCTCGAGATACACGGTGGGAATCCCTTTGGACTTGGCCAGCAAAAAGAACGGCACAGCAACACCGGCCCCGTTCGAGATCACGACGTCGGGCCGCCAGTCGTTCAGGACCGTGTTGGCCAACCGCAGATTCTTGGCCGCATTGAGGAGGTTGCGGGTGGTCGGATAGTGGGCCGGAATCAGCGTTTCGCCTTCCAGCTTGGACTGCGCATCAGGGAGGTCGAAGGTAACCCAGCGACGGTTGTGGGCTTCCCACCACGGCCGCAGCTGAAGAAGCTGCGACAGGTGTCCGCCGGCCGAGGACACGAAAAGGACTTTCGTCTGGTCTTGCTCCTGGCCAACTGACTGTTCACCAGCCTGTTCGAACTCCATGTCACCCTGCATAGCCACTACCGTCGGCACCGACGGCCTACTGTTTGAGCATTCCAAGCCCACAGACCCCCGATTCGGGAACAACGACCCAGACAGAGAACCCGGGCGATGAACTGACGTGGGCCCGCGCCTCCCTGGGAGGGGTGGGCACCGGTCGTCCCCGACGTTACCTGGTTCGACCGGGACGGTCAGACCCTCAGCTGCTGCTGCCACTCTCGCCGACGGCCGTCACGAGTGCGTCGCTGCGCCGCTACCACGATGACCGCTCCCTTCCGGAACGGCTTACCGGGCTCGGCGGTCAGATCCTGGCCCGCAGCGGTCTCGTCAAGAGAACCGGCGGCGATGTGATGTCGCTGGAACCCTTCGGGCTGGTCGAGACCATCGCGGCCAAGCTCGGTGAACCGGAGTTGGTTGCCACTGTCTCTCTGGGGCCACGACGAAGGAACCGCAAACCAGTCGTCCAACTGCTGCGACCCGACGGGACCACGGTTGGTTTCGCAAAAATCGGCTGGTCGCCGTTCACCAGAGAACTGGTCAGCAACGAGGCCCGGTGGCTTCGCGCCGTGGACGGCCGCATGCCGGCTGGGCTGGTGGCTCCAGCCGTCCTTCACCAGGCAACGGTCCAACCCGATAGTGCGGTCGACCCAGTCGATGTCGTGGTCACTGCCCCCATTCGGACCTCCTTCTTCAGCCATCGACGGGACCCGATTCCTATCGAGACCATTGTCGCGCTGTCCCGGCTCGAGTCGGGCGGCCACCGTGAGTTGGCCGGCCTCCCTTTGGTCGCCGACTGGCGGCGCACTGCGCTGGCCGAGCTCGTCGACCTCGACGCGCTGGTCCAACGACATGGCGGCACCACCGTGGAGACCGGCCTCTGGCACGGCGACCTGACCCCGTGGAACTCCGCTACCAGCGCCGGGGTTAGCTCCGTTTGGGATTGGGAGTTCGCGGGCGACGGACGACCTGTCGGATTCGATGCCATGCACCTCGCCTTCGAACAGGTTCGCAGGGCACAACCGAACAACGAAGCAGCGGCTATCAAGGCAGTCATCGAGAAAACCCCGGACATCCTCCGCTCGATCCCCGGCCCACAGGTGACCTCATCTGTCGATGCTGTTATCGACCTGTATCTCGCTGAGCTACTGGCCAGGGAGACCAGACTGGCGGGCGAAGGTTGGCGCCCCGAGCATCTGGGACCGTTGGATCAGAGGTTGCGAGACACCTTGGCCGATCGCCTTATGAGACCTGGGCCGTGACAGGATGATCCATCCGGTAAGAAAGCACGGTGTGCTGCCGATGGTTGTGTGATGACGACTGATTCTTCGAGCAACGATGCTCTTCAGGAACGGGCGCGCGGCTACGGCGCGGTCGAAGGCAGCGCCCGCGGACCTCGCAATATTGGGCGTCGACTTGAACTGATTGACAAATTGGCACCACTCGCAGGTGACCGCCTGCTCGACATTGGATGCGGCAATGGTGCATACACCGTCGAAATGGCCAGCCGATTCGAACGAGTCGACGCCATCGACATCGAGCCGGAGCGCCTCGACCAATTTCGTGCCGCCGCACCCCCCGACAACGTGGTCATCGATCAATTGTCGGCCGACGACCTTCCCTTCGACGACGGCACCTTTGACCGAATCACCGCCATCGAGGTCATGGAACACGTCATCGACGTGCCAGCCGTCCTCACCGAGGTTTGCCGAGTCCTCAAACCAGGTGGCTACTTCGCGCTGACCACCCCGAATCGGCTGTGGCCGTTCGAACAGCACGGCTACCGATTGGCCGGCAAGCGGCGTCCTGGCTGGTCACTGCCCGGACTCACCTGGGTACCGCCCCTGCATCGCAAGCTAAGCAACGCAGATGCGTTCACCCAGGGCCGACTCGAGAACCTGTTGAGCGATGCCGGACTGACTCCTCACGGTGCGGACACCATGTTCCCGCCACTTGACCGTTTCGAGAACGGCCATCCACTGCATCGCTTCACTGATCGGCTGGAAGAAACGCCCCTCGGCGCCATGGCCCAGACCCTCGTGCTGGTAGCCAGACGTCCGTGACCAACACCGCCGCCGGCACCCCGCCTGCGCAACAGGGATCGGCGGCTGCTTCTGGCCTTGCCGTCATCGGCGCCATCGTCACGACAGCCGCCAACTTTCTGGTGGCCTGGCTGGTTTCTCGTACCGGCTCGGAACTGGCCGGCGTCTTCTTCGTGGCGACCGCCGTGATAACCATCGCCGGCAATGGCAGCTGCCTCGGGACCATGACCGGCATGGTCTATTTCCTCCCCACCGCGCTGGCTGGCGATGCTCCCAATCCCCGCTCGCTGCTGTTCATCGCCATCAAACCGGTCATAGCAGTAGCCACGGCGGTGAGTGGCCTGGTCTTCTTTGGCGCGTCAAGCCTGGCTGGCCTCATCGCTGGTGACGAGGCTGACGACATCGCCATGATGCTCAAGGTCTTGGCTCTGGCCATCCTGCCCTGGGCACTCACCGTCACCCTCCTCGGAGCCACCCGGGGGTTGGGAACCATGACTCCGACCGTCGCTATCGGCCAGGTTCTTCGACCTGGTCTGCAAATCGCTCTGCTCGGATTGGTCTTCATGACCGCCGATGAGCCAACACCTTCCGCCGTCGCTGCGGCCTGGGGCCTACCGGTGCTATTGGGTTTCCTCGCTGCAGTCATCGCCGTCGCCCGATTGGGCGGCCTTCGCTCCGGCGCCGCCAGCCTGGTCTCCAGCCACGACTTCTGGTCCTACACCCGTCCACGGGCTGTTTCGACGGCACTTCAGATTGCTCTCGAACGGCTGGACGTGATCCTGGTCAGCGCCTTCGTCGGGGTGCCAGCGGCCGGTGTGTACGGCGCGCTCACCCGCTACATATCAGCGGGCAACTTCCTCATTTTCTCGGTCGGTCAGGCAGTCTCGGCCCACCTCCGACGGGCGGTGGCAGAGACCGATTGGACATCGGCCCGGCGACTCCTTCAGCGCGCAACCGGCTGGCTGGTCCTGATCGCCTGGCCGTACTTTCTGCTGGTCGGGTTGAAGCCCGCACCATTGGCCGACCTTCTCAACCCGGAGTACGTCGACGATGCCCGCATCCTGTCGGTTCTAGCTCTTGGCATGCTCGTCAGCGCAGCTGCCGGGCCCATCGATCTCACCCTGCTGATGTTGGGACGGAGCACGGCGTCGTTGGTCGGTGTGGCGGTGGCCATCGTCACCGATTTGGTGCTCCTTGTTCTGCTTACGCCCTCGTTTGGACTCATGGGGGCGGCCATGGCCTGGGCTGCGAGCGTCGCTATCCAAAACGGATTGGCCAGCTGGTTCGTCTTCTCCCAGAGCGGTCTCCGAGCGCAGGCCCGTCCTGCCCTCGTGGCTGCCGCACTGGCTCTGGTTGCCGTCGTGCCCATCGCTCTGCTCACACCGAACAGCCTGATCGGACTTCTCGCAGCAGCGGCAATCATCGCCGTGGTTCTGATCGGCGGGGCCCTCAGGTTGAACCGGGCGTTGGGGCTGGACGAACTTCTCCCGGCCCGGCTGCTCAGCCGTCTTCCAGGGTCCTGACCAACCGGCCGAAGGCTTCGGCCGAGGACGGAGACGAGTCGTAGTCCCAAACACAGTCGGGGAAGACGCCTCCGGGGGCAGTGACGTCGAACCAGGCCACAAACGCAACATCGTCGACCAAGTCGGGGCTGGTCAGTGTTTCGGTTGCCTCGTCAAGCCACTCACCCTTGCGACCTTCGACCCCGGGATCTTCGACCGAAGCCACTTCGGGGAGAGCAAGCGGTTTGCCGTGGTCACGAGCAAACGCCAATGGTGCTTCGATCAGCGTCTCCAGGCTTCGCCATTCTCGATTGGTGCCCTGACAGGTGAACCAGTTGTAGGTGTCGGCCCCGATCACGTCGACCACGTCATCACCCGGGTACCACTGATCGGCTCTCCCGCTTCGAAAACTGCCACCGGTGAGCACCCACGCCAGGTCAAGATGCTGGCCCCCACTCTCGTCGAGCAACTCAGCCACCCGGCGCCACATCACGACAAAATCCTCTGCCGTCCCATTGGCTTCGCTATCGCTGGTCTCCGGCTCATGGTTGATGGTCACATAGGTGCCAGCCGGCAGCTTCACCAGTCGATCAATCCACTCTTGGAGCTGGCCATAGATGGCACTACCCGGTTCGGCCGCGGCCAAGTCGGCCCACAAGATCGGCACCCCCTGATTGGTCCTGGGCCTAATCGACAGATGCACCCGGTAGCCCGCCGCCACGAACGTGTCGAGATCGAAGTCGTCGGGATCGTCGTCCCACCGGGCAAAAAGTCGAACCAACTCGAACTCGCTGCCAATTGCCGACTCGATCGCCTCGACCTCATCGGCCTTGCTCCTCGGCACCGCAACGCCAAAGGCCAGCCCTTCACCGCGTTCCGATGACCTGGTTATCGGCGCCGCCCCATCATCAACACCGGATACCCCCACACCGGTGCCGCGATTGGTCACCGGCTCCTGCTGAGTGCAGGCGGCGACGGCCAGGAGCAATCCCACCACCAACGGCCCCAGTTGAAACGCTTGTGGCCGCCTCATCCGGACGCTTCAACCGGAGCGGCTAGATCGATGACCGCCGGTGACATCGGCGCGGCGTCGCCGTCGATCTCGGTGCCGTCTTCCAGGCGTTTCAGCCGGATCGCAACAGCCACCGCAGCGAGCATCACGAAAATCTGGTGAGGAACGTGGAGGTAGTAAGGCACCTGGGCCAACCCAATGATGATCACGACATGGGCCCACATGCCGGACACCGATTGCGGTCGTCGGGTGTTCCACGCCATGACGAGGAAAGCACCGAAATAGCCGACGACTCCAACGAAGCCGTAGCTGAACATGATGAACCAGAGCTGACCGTGGGTGCCGACCGACGGCAGATTGCGATCGTTGGGCCGAGGGGCACCCCAGCCAAACACCGGTCGCTCCATTGTTCCGTCGACGGCATCAAAGATCAGTTCAAAGCGGTCGGCGTTGGAATGAGCGGTATCGATTCGGGCCGACGCCACGCCGCCAAGAGGAGTAACGACCAGTGCCACGAACAAGAGCAGGACAGCGATGAAGGCGTTGCGCAATGCCTTGGCTTCGCCCGCCACACCCAACCGCAGTGCTGCGTAGACAAGACCGAATCCGAGGCTGAGCCAGAGTCCGCGGTTGAGCGACAACACGCCCGGCACAAGCGACGCCACCAGACCAAATTTCACCAATCGAGACGACAACCCGACCCTTGGCTCCCGCAATGCGATCAGCGCGAAGGGGGTAAGAAGCGCCAGCAACGAACCCCAGGTATTGGTGTAGGGATAGGGCGCCTTGGGCCGGGGCACAGGGAAACCGATGATGTCCTGAAGGTCGGCAAAGCTCGGCGTGACCATGGTTCGGATCAGGTCATTTTCAAGGAGGGGGCCGGGAATCAAATAGGCGGTCGGCGAGCGGAAGCCGAGATCGCCGAGCAGGAAGGCCAGGTAGCCGCCGGCCACCGTCGTCAGCCAAAGCACGGTGAACGAACGGATGATGGTCCAGACGTTCAGGCCACGTCGACCGTTGAGCAGATACAGCAGGAAGACGGTGGCCGCCACGTAGTAGCCCGAACGAAGGGTCCAACCGGCGAGTCGAGCAACCGAGTCGATGCTGAAAACCGACCCGCCAACGGCCAGGAGGAACACCACCCACCAACCCATTCCCTTCGGCGCCACCAACTGACGGCGCCGAAGCAAGGAGGCTGCCATAGGGGCCGCGAAAATGATCCAGGTGAAACCACTGAGACCCAGCACGAACCAGAGCGGCAGCCAGCTGATCATGAGCGTCAGCGGCCAAGCCGGTAGCGGAGCCTCGGCCTCTGGCCGATAGATCGGAGGCCGCGTCCCGGCCTTTTCTTCCTTACTGGGAGAGTGGTTGGGAGAAGAGGCGGTGGCCGGAGAGGTCATGGCGTCAGGAAGTAGAGCGGTGAACCTCGGGGCTCACGACTCGGAACCCGAGGCAGCAACAATGGTGCCGATGACATCGGCACCAACCAAACGGAGCTGTTCCACAGAGTCTGCCACGCCAGAACGGGTTGCCCGATTCGGCTCAACGACCAGAACTGCCCCCTCGATGAGTCGAGCGAGATCGACGGCGTCGGCCACCTGAAGCACCGGAGGTGCTTCGAACACAACAAGATCGAACTCGGCTCGGGCGGCCGAAATCATGCGACCCAGTCCATCGCCCTGGAGCAATCGAGAGGGTGCGTCGACGGGCGAGCCAGCAGGGAGAATCTGCAGCTTCGGGACATCGGGGAGCGTTTGAATGGCCTGACTTATGGGTACCCGGCCACTGAGCACATCGCTCAGTCCAACAGAGTTGTCGAGGGCAAACCGCTCGTGAAGACTCGGGCGACGAAGGTCGGCGCCGACCAGCAGCGTCCGACGGCCAGCTCGGGCAGCGGCTGCGGCCAGGTTGGCGGCCACCGTGCTCGACGAGTGCGGGTTGTTCGGTCCTGCGACAAGCACGGTCGACTTGTCGAGCTGATCGAGGTTGAAGGTGAGGGAGCCCTGTACCCGGCGGTAGGCCTCGCCGGCGGGACTGTTGAGGCTGGCAATGGCCGATTCCCGTCCAGGCTTGAAACGGCCAACTCCGACGGGAACGGTACCGAGAACCTGCATACCCATCCCGGCCAGCTCCACTGACGGTGAACGAAGTCGATCGTCCCGGCGGTCGAGGAGGAACACTCCTGCGAGCCCGGCGATCAGGCCGAGGAGACCACCCAGGATGGGTCCGGCCAGACCGGGAACGCCACTGGTTCCAGTGGGCAGACCAGCGTCGTTGAGGACCTCACCGGGGTCGATGCTGATGGAGTCGATATTGGCCAGCTTGGCCCCGATGCCCGCCAACTCTTCCCGCTTCGAGATCTCCCGGTAGGAGAGCGATCGGGTCCTGGTTTCGTTGTCGCCAGCTGCGCCGAATTCGCTGGCCAGCTCATCAAGTTCGGCTAGCAGCTCGATCTCACGGTTGATCAGCTGGTCTCGAGCGATGTTGGTGGCCGAGAGGCCTTCGTCCCGTCGAAAGTCGAGGTATGCGTGCGCTGTGGCCTGGGCCAACTGCTGGGCTCGTTCTGCCCTGGCGCCGCTCACGGTGATCACCAGAATCTGAGAATCGTTGGGGGAGGTGATCTCGATCTGTTCGATGATCTGACGGGCCTGGTCAGGATCGGCGGGGCGGGAGGCCGCTTCCAGTTCGATGTCGGGGTTGTCGAGATCAACTCCCAACGGGTTGCCAGGAGAGAGTTCTTCAGCCACCTCCAAGAGGGCGAGGGCTCGTTCGACCACCCGCTGGGAGGACGCGATGATTTGTTCGGTCTCGAGGTCGACCTGACGACTGGCGTCCAGATTTGGGTCATCGCCGGCAATTACCAGGGGACGAACTTCAACCTGAGCTTCGGCCTCGTACTCGCTTGACTGGAGCGACAGCACAAAGAAGCCAACGACAGCACCCACGACGGTTGCCACAACGATGATTGGCCACCACCGCTTGAGCGGAGCCAGGTACTCAGCTAGGTCAAGGACAGCATCGCTGTCGGCCATAGTGGACAACTTTCGGGTGGAGGACCGAGTTCGGTTCTCTCCTCTTTCGGTTCAAGACGTCAGAGGTTGAGGAGTAGACGCCCGAAATCAGGACCCCGGAAATTACTCGCAGAGGGTCCCGACTGGCGTCGCTGGAACGACACCGGGGGCGCTCGACGTCGGGCCCGCCGGGGTCGTCGTCGGCGAGGTCGTCGCTGTGCCTTCGTCGGCCGGCGCCGTCGTCGACGGGGTCGGGAGTTGGTAGTTCTCCCGTGGCGATGGGCGAAGACCCTCGAAGTCGGTGCCGGTCACCAAAACGACAGCCTCGAGAGTCGGATCGACCTCGAAGCCGGGACCGGCCACCAGGTAGGCGGCCAGTCGGGCGGCGCCCGCTTCACTACCGGGGGCATAGCGGATGACCGTTCGCTCGGTGGTTTCGCCATTGCTGATGTTCTCGACGTTGATTCCGACCTCGGCCAATGCGGTTGCGATCTCACTGGCCTGACCGGCAACCCGATTGCCGTTGATCACCTCGTACACCTGCGGCACCACCGTTTCGGCAGCTGGAGGTGGCTCTTCTCCTCGGAAAATGGCGAGTACTCCAGCCGCGGCTTCACGATCGAGTCCGAGGACAGCGGCACCTGTCGAGGTTCGGAAGTCGTAAATCGGAAGCGAATGACCGATGATCTGCTCGTCACTCACGTTGGCGAAGATTCGAGCCAGGCCCAGTAGGTCGTCCGGACCAATGGTCTGATCCTTGGTGAAATTGTCACCACCCGCATCGAGTACGCCGTTAATGGTCCCGATGTCGGCGATGTCCAGCCTGCTCACCGCGGTAGCGGCAACCCGGCGGAGGAAGTACTGCTGTCGACTGGTGCGACCAAGATCGCCGGTGCCGTCCAGACGCCAGGAACCATCCTGGAAGTACTCGAGATTGCGGCCTCGAGCGAAGGCCAGCGCCTGATCGCCCGTCAGCCGGTGACACCCGGCACTACTTACGTCGAGACCAGAACCGGCGTCGCGCATCGGGCGATCGAACCAGATCGGTACGCCGCCAATGTTGTCGACGATGTCCCGAAAGCCGACAAAGTTGATTTCGGCGTAGTGGTGAATCTCGATACCGAGGCTCTGTTCCACTGTTTCGAGCAGACGCTGCTCGCCACCGTCACCATTGAACGCGGCGTTGATGCGGCCATCGCCACCGTCGGAGTAGCTGACGAAGAGATCTCGGGGAACCGAGAGCAGGTGGACCTCGGCCAGCTCGGGGTTGACCCTGGCCACGATGATTGTGTCGGTTCGTTTGCCGTCGGGCACGCCGGCGCCGACCAACACCCCGGCGTTGACGTCGTCTTCGGAGATCCCTTCACGGCTGTCGCTCCCCACCAACAGCCAGTTGGTTGTCTCTCCTTCGGCTGCCTCACCAACTCCCTCTAGCTCGACGGTATCGATGGCATTCCACTTGTCGAGGCCCCAGGCCAGGACCCCCACCGACAAAATGGCGATCGCAGTGCCAATGACCCCAAGGCTCAAAACAAAACGCTCAAAACCAGACCGTCGTTGAACAGGTCGGCGTCGACGGGCAGCCGGTGTGGGGTTCGCCTCTGGTGTTCCCTCAGATGATGAAGCGGGCGCGGACATTCGAGCAGCAACCGTAGCGCTCCCTCAGCCTGTCGGTGTTGCACCAGGCAACCGCTCACGAGAAGACCGCCTCGTCGATTGAAGCCATCCGGTTATGGTTGCACTCGTGTCCGACGACCTGCGGTGCCCGTCCTGCGGTGAAGACGACGATCTTCGAGGCGAACCGGTCGAGCAAGAAGCCGACAACGAATCGGTAGGGATACGGGTTACCTGCGGTGCCTGTGGAGCGGTATGGGAACGGACCGGCCGGGCGACGTGCCCCCGCTGCGAAGGCGACAACATGTACTTGGCACCGGTGGCCATCATCGAGAAGAGCAGGGGCAGCCAATTGTCGATCCTCGGTACCAGAACCACTCCCCTGTGCTGGGTGTGCGATCGCGATCTCATCGATGCCCAGCGACAAAGCGGTACCGCTCTCATGCCCGATGAGCTCCCGACCCTCGACCGCGAGACTGAATGACCGACGACTCCACGTCGGAAGATCTTGTGGTCGGCGACGACGGGCGGCCGCGATGTAGCTGGGCCACCTCAGCTGCTGACTACATCCGGTACCACGACGACGAATGGGGACGACCGGTTACCGACGATCGAACGCTCTTCGAGAAGATGTGCCTCGAGGGCTTTCAGTCAGGCTTGTCGTGGATCACGATTCTCCGTAAGAGAGAAGCGTTTCGAGAAGTCTTCGCTTCGTTCGACGCAGACACGGTCGCCAACTTTGACGAGCCGGAGGTCCTTCGTCTTCTCGACGATGCCCGCATTATCCGGCACCGGGGCAAAATCGAGGCAACGATCAACAACGCCCGCTCCCTTTTGGAGTTACAGAACCAGGGCGAGTCGTTGGCCGGTCTTATCTGGTCCTTTCGGCCGGCAGAACACCGTCGCCCAACAGCCATGGTCGAGGTGCCCGCCACCACCGAGGAATCAGCAGCACTGGCCAAGGAACTGAAGCGGCGGGGATTTCGCTTTGTCGGACCCACGACCGCCTACGCCGCCATGCAGGCCATGGGTGTGGTCAACGATCATCTGGAACATTGCTGGGTGGGCGAAGAGTGCGAGCAAGCGCAGAAACAAGCGGTTATCTCGCTCTCTGGATGAACTATGTCGAAGCATGTCGATGAAGTGCGACTAGGCAACACCTAAGTACATGCTGATTTCTGTCCGATGGGAATCGGAATGGACTCGGTATTCCCACCCACCGTCCTCCAGAGATTGCAGAGTGAAGTCATTGATCCAACGGGGGTCGCCGGCGGCATCGTCGGTCCTGTCGGCTTCGAACTCAGACACATCTCGGGGCTGAACGCCGGCGCTGCGCATCCCATCGCGGCCGGTGGCATCTCATTCTCTGCGGCCGACGGGGAGCCTGGTTTCCGGCTTGACGCCGATGCCGACGGAGCCATTGTCGTCACACCGCTGGCTCTGCCGGTCCGACTCGACAACCGGCCCATCGATGGTCCCCGCCAGGTCGGCGACGCTGTACTGGACGTTGGTTTCGCTGCATTTACTGTTGCCTCCCGCCGGTCCACGCCGCCTCGATCGCCCGGCACACCTGCGGACCCAGAACGGACCTTGAACCGCAGACCGGCCACAACAGGCCAGGTGTCCATACCCGTGAACGGCATCGAAGAACGAGAGCTCATCCGTTTGGTTCAGCTCGAGTATCAGTCAGCTCTCTTCCATGCCCGCGAGATGTGGCCCGACCCTGAGGAGATCATGTTTCAGATCTTCGAGCAGGGAAGTCGAGTCTGGTCCGAGCCAGTCAGCGACCCCGCGTTCGGCCACGCAGCTGTTGCACTCGGAACCTTGCCATGGCAACCCGAACTGAGCAGACCGCTAGATCTGAGTCCTGACACTTTTTCGAAGCTCAAGGGTTATCAAGCTCTGCCATCGGTACCGGTGGTTGCCGATTTCAGCCTGGGCCCCGTTGGCCTCGTCGGACCACGAGAGATGACACTGGCCGTTGCCCGTCAATTGGTTCTCAACCGAGCAGTGCTGAGTTCCCCTCACGACCTTGCGGTCGGGATCATCGCCAACAGCCAGTCCATCGCTGACTGGGCGTGGATCGAGCCACTGCCCCACCTGGCTCGACAGTCGGGCCCTCGCCGTCCGCTACGGGTGCTGGACGACCCAGATCGACCGACCGAGTCAGCCGAGGTGATCATTTCCACCGACATGGACCTGCTCCCCGAACGGTGCGCACTGTCGGTTGAAATCAACCCCGACGGAACCTGCACCGTCATCGACAACGGCACGGGCAGCGTGACCATGGCCGCCATGCCGCTCGGTCTACACCCCGATCTGGCGCTAGCCGCCACCGGGATGCTCTCCCGACTCGTTGACGCGGTGCCGACACGCGTTCCGTCCATCCCCAAAATTCGCAGCCGGTCGCCGATCGGATCAGCGCCACTGGCTATGGGGTACGAAAGCTCGTTCTTCTAACCGGGACAGCTACTTCTTGGTACCAATACCGAGCAGCGGCTCGGCATTGGCCCAGTCCGGCCACCGCTTCCTGCTCTTCTCCGCCAGCTTGTGCATGAGGGCGATAGCGGCCGGGTCATCGTCGCCCGGCCGGGTCTCGATGACACCGTCCTTGATCATGGCGTCCATGATGGCTCGACCCAGATCGGTACGGACGATGGTGAGGGTCCAGTCAGTCTCGTTGCCGATGCCACCGGTCGAAATGTCGGCATGCTCGGCTGCGAAATCGGGGCAGTGATTGCAGCCCTCTCGCGTCCAGGCGTGACACTCCTTGAGATTGATCTCGTGGTAGTCACCGTTCTTCATCCACACCTGGAAGACACCCTTGATGTTCATCTTGACGATGTCTTCTCGGGCCAGGCCGTACTTAACCTCGAACAGTTCCTCGAACATCGAGTCGTCGAAGCTCTTCGAACAGAGCAGGCCGATGTTGAGCTTGATGGGTTTGGAGACCTTGCCCACCTTCCGATGCCACATAACAGGGGCGATGGAGGTCTGGCAGCTCATGCCAACCAGGGCCAGGTTCTCCAGGCCCTTCTCTCGAGCCTCGTCGTAGGCCATGGTGTTGGCCGAGTAGGTGTAGCGGCTACCGGCGCCGGCCAGAACTTCCTCGGCATTGGTGGCCACCCCGGGGGTGGCCTTCCAACCGCTGCCACCTTCCAGCATTGAAACAAGCGCCCCATCGATGATCTTGTTTTCGAGGCACCAGATGAGGATGGCCGATACCAGGCCGCCGTCCTGACCCTTGTCGTACACACCGTCGTCCTTGGCCCTGACAAGAAGAATGTCCTTGAAGATGCCAGAGACTTCATCGTCATTGCGGGTGCGACCGAAGAGATGCTCGTCGGCCTCGGTCTCCCAGCTTCGGAATCGGGGGCAAGCCCTGGTGCAGGAGGTACAGCCCTTCTCGCCGTGGATGCAGTTGTCGATGCCGAGTTCTTCCTCGAGATGGAAGGGCTTGTAGGCGCCTGGCTCGTGTTTGTAGCCAATGACATCGTGGGGGCAGGAAATCACACAGCCTGCGCATCCGGTGCAGAGCCCGGACGTGATGACCTCGGAGTGAAGCTCCTTCCACTGGAAGGTCCAACGCTCCTTCTTTGGCTTGGCTGCTGGAACCGCGGTGTCCGTCACCCGGACAATGCTAGAGCTCGACCTCATCGACGATGCAATCGGCCACTATCTGGGCTACTTCCTCCGGTAGCGGCGCGGTGTCAGGATTGTCGGCCAACAGCTTCTCTATTTCGGCCAGCCGGGCAAATGCCACCTCTTGTTGGAGGCGGTCAAATGTGCACTGACAGAGTCGGAAGGTCAAAAGCTCATCGGCCACCGGATCGACGCAGGCGGTGAGGAAGGCGTCCCGAGTGTCCTGGGAATAGTCGAGCGGTGGTTCGTCGCTACAGCCGGCAAGGAACAGCACGCTTGCCAGCAGAATTGCCAGCATGTTTGACCGGGAAACCACGGGTACGACGCTAGCCCGGCCCGCATCGACTCTTTCGTTCTACCGCCAGAGGCCTACCGTCAGAGGCCTGGCAATGCTGGCCTCGCCGGCTCTCCTAGTCGTCGGCGACGGGGGTCTCGACATTCAGCAGCTCAGCCAGGTCCGCACCGTCGGCAAGCTCCTGTTCGAGTTTGCCGAACGCCTCATCGGTGGCGGCAGCTGCGGTCAGCGTCGACCACAGATCACGCTTCGGTACAGGAGCTGCGCTGGATTCACCCTTGAGGAGCCCAGCCAGCGTTGGTAGCCAGACAAACTCACCGTCAACCACCGCCGGACGGGATCCTGAGTCGCCTTCATCGAACGCATAGCCATTGAGCATGCTTGTGGATCGGCTGACTTCGGGGGTCACAACAGGGCCAAAAGACCCATTTGCCCGGTCCGACCCAGCTCTGCGGGCCCGATCTGCTATCGGACGACTAGTTCGGCTGCTCGAGAGAAGACGGCATCGAGCATCTCCTCGGTCAACCGACCGGTAAAGGTGTTCTGTTGACTCACGTGGTAGCTGCACAAAATGGTCGCTGGGCCATTGACGGTGTCGATCTCGACCTCTACCCCATGACCGAAGGTCGGTCGGGGCCGCACACCGAAGTAGGAACACAGGCCCTGATAGGCGAAACCGCCGAGAGCCACAAAGACTCGTCCGTTCAGCACTTCAAGTTCCCGATCGAGAAACGGGCGGCACGCATCGCGTTCGGTTGTGGTCGGCTTGTTGGCCGGAGGCGCACACTTCACCGGTGATGTCACAAAGGCATCGTTGAGCTCGAGGCCGTCATCGATCGTCACGCTCTCCGGCTGATTCGCGAAACCGGCTCGGTACAGACCTCGGTACAGCCAGTCGCCCGAGCGGTCGCCAGTGAACATGCGGCCCGTTCGATTTGCGCCGTGGGCGGCGGGAGCAAGACCGATGACAATGAGCCGGGCCGATGGGTCGCCAAAACCGGGGACTCCTCGGCCCCAATAGTCCCAATCGGCGTAGGCCGCTCGTTTCTCTTCCGCCACCTGTTCTCGCCACTCGACCAGGCGGGGACAAATCCGGCACTCGGCGACATCGGAGGCGATTGCCAGCATCGCTGCCTTCGTGCCTCTCTTGCTACCTCTCTTGCCGCCGGGAGTTCCCACCGGCCCGACGGTAGATACGGTGAACCCCAATGGCACGCTCCAGTTCACAAAAGACGCCCAAACCAACCACCGTTTTGTTGGTTCGTCACGGCCGGACACCCACGACCGGCCAGGTTCTTCCCGGTCGGGCCAAGGGTCTTCATCTCGGCGACGAAGGCAAAGCCCAGGCCCAACGGGCGGCGGACCGCATCGGCGCCATTGGCCAGAAGAAGATCGCCGCCGTCTACTCGTCGCCAATGGAACGGGCCAGAGAGACAGCGGCGCCAATCGCCAAGGCGGTCGGGGTCCGGGTCAGGCAGAAGAAGGGGCTGATCGAGGCCGACTTCGGTGACTGGACCGGCCGCAAACTCACCGAACTGAACAAGTTGAAGGAATGGGAGCAGGTCCAGAAGTACCCGAGCGGATTTCGCTTTCCCGGCGGCGAATCATTTACCGAGATGCAGGCCAGGATGACCGGCACAATCCACGAACTGGTCAAAGAACATCCAGGCGAGACCATCGTGTGTGCCTCTCACGCCGACACCATCAAGGCGGCAGTCGCCGACGCCATGGGCACCCATCTCGACCTGTTCCAACGAATCGTCATCGGACCATGCTCCATCACCGCCATCACCTACACCTCGGGCGGCCCCATTGTGTTGGCCGTCAACTCGATGGGCGACGACCTCAAAGCACTCGTTCCGAGCTAGTCACTCGCTGACCCATCGCCATGCAGAACCGTTCATACGAATTCCAGGACCCCACCCACTTCGGCACCGGCGCCATTGGCGACCCCGGCGAGCGGGTCTTCTATCTTCAGGCTGGCGATGCGACCGGATACATCTCGCTGAAGCTCGAGAAGCAACAGGTCGTGGCGTTGGCGCAGTTTCTCCGTGGTGTGCTTGACGATCTTCCCGCTGCCCCCGCCAATTCGCCGTCGGCCGATCTCCGTTCGCCAGTCGAGCCCGAGTGGGTGGTGGGTCAGATCGCGGTTGGTGTCGATGAGGCCGATGCCGAGATCGTGGTGATGATCGAAGAAATGGTGCCGTTCGATGAGGAAGACGACGGTGACGATGTCGAGCTTCTTGACGATGTCAACACCGGAGCCACCATGCGAGTGCAGATCAACTCCGCCCAGGCCGCAGCATTCGTCGCCCAGGCCGATGTGCTCGTATCGAAGGGTCGCCCGCCGTGCCGACTGTGCGGTCAGCCGGAGGACCCCGGGGGCCATGCCTGCCCCCGACTCAACTGACCATGGCTCCGCCGAAATGACAGAGACGAGCGGACCCCACGGTGGTTCTGAGGGAATCGGCGACGCCACCAGCAACAAAGCCTTTGATCTCCCCGCCCCTGTGCTTGTCGAACTCTTCGAGTCGGGCGAGGTCGAGATCGAAGGCCGCATGCCGTACAGCTCCAACACAACATTGCTGGTGACAGTGAAGGGCGACGGCCCCGGCGGTGAGCCGATAGAACACAAGGCGATCTACAAGCCGGGCGACGGCGAGCGCCCGCTGTGGGACTTTCCCCCCGATCTGTACAAACGAGAGGTCGCCATGTTCCGGCTGGCCGATGCTCTCGGATTTCCGGTCATCCCAGCGACGAC
The DNA here is from genome assembly GCA_937930655.1 of uncultured Acidimicrobiales bacterium. Lineage (GTDB taxonomy): Bacteria > Actinomycetota > Acidimicrobiia > Acidimicrobiales > SZUA-35 > JAHECQ01. The sequence goes on from CALHBU010000049.1 coordinate 21,757, forward strand.
GGTGGGGAATGGACCCTTCGGCGAGGGCTCCTTTCAGACCTTCGTCAATGCCGACTTCTCAGAGCACTACTTCACGATGTTCGAAGCCGGCACCGCTATCGACGACCTCAAGCAGCTCTGCCTCCTCGACCTCATTGCCAACAACACCGACCGGAAGTCGGGCCATTGCCTGCTCGGTCGTGACGGTCGGGCCTACGGCATCGACCACGGGCTGGCGTTCCACCATCAATGGAAACTCCGCACCGTCATCTGGGACTTCATCGGCGAACCGATCCCCGACGCCGATCTCCAAGCCGTACAGGCCTTCATCGACGCCGGCCCTCCAATCGAGCTGGTTTGTCTGCTTGACCAACTCGAAGTCGATGCCATGCTCACCAGAGCCCAAGCCGTACTCGATGAAGGACTGTTCCCCGAGGACGATTCAGACGGCCATCGTTGGCCTTGGCCCCTGGTGTAGGGCTCGACCCTGGTGTAGAGCTCGACTCAGTGGCACGTCGGCCCTAGCTCGCTCAACGATCGCTTGGTCACGTGGTACGTCTCGGTCGCCTTTGGGGCCGGGCGTCGACGATCACCCGCTGACTGTTCGGCCGACACTTCGACTCCAAACGGTCGCCGGCATCGCTCGAACCCACGAGCGAGATGAGAACCACCTCGCAGCACGGCACCAACGCCGAAGTACGCGGCAGTACCAACAAGAACGCCCAGGACTGTCGTCATTGCCTTTCAGAATGGCGGGAATGCTGGTGCTGGTCATGAGCAAAGCCGACGACAAGTCGTGAGCCCACCGGCTTAGGGTCGCTGGGTACTACTTGCCGTCCCGGGCGCCGAAGGCCGCCTTGAGCTGCTCGCTCGTCATCCTTTGTTCGGCGAAACCCAGCGTCCCTGGCGCAAGCAGTTCCTCCCCCGCTTTCACCAGCGCGCCGTGGACGGACTGCAACAGCGAACTGCCAGTCGAGACTCGCCGCACACCGACGGCAGCCAGTTCGGGAACAGTTGGACCGTTGGGGAAGACCAGCACGTTGATCGGCCGCGACACCGCCTCGACCACCCGCCGGATCAGCTCGGTATCCACCAAGCCGGGGGCATAGAGCACGTCGGCTCCGACCTCGGCGAACGCGGTCAGCCGCCCAATGGTGTCGTCCAGGTCATCGATGCCGTAGAGATGGTTCTCGGTTCGGGCCGTCACCATCATCCCGCTGGCCTTTGCCCCCTGGACGGCGGCCGCTACTCGCTCGACGGTCTGACTCAGAGAGTCGATGCTTCCCGTCTCCGGGTTGTAGTCCTCGATCGAACAGCCGGCAGCCCCGGTCTCACCCATTCGGGTCACATTGGCTTCCACCCCGGCAGGATCGTCGGCAAAGCAACGCTCGCTGTCGAGGTTGAGCGGTACCTGGATGGCAGCCACCAGTTCCTCGGCGTGGGTCAGCAGTTCATCGAAGGTAATGCTCTGGTCGTAGCGCCCCTTGGTCGCGGCCTGGCCTGCGCTGGTCGTGGCCAACGCCTGAAACCCCAGCGATTCAAGGATGCGGGCAGACCCGGCATCCCAGGGGTTGGGCATCACGAACGTGCCGTCCTCGTGTAGCGCCCGGAATCGGTCTGTCATCTCGGTCATGCCCCATCCTGTCGCGAAATGGTCAGGGTCGATGGCAGACTTCGCCGTGGGCCAAGACACCGTGGGTCAAGACAAGGACACCGACACGACCACATGGGGTCGGGCACTCTTGCCGCTGGGAGTGATACTGGCCGCCTCCATCGTGATGGTGGCCGTGGCTCTCGTTATTCGCTCGCTCTAGCGCCATTCACACAAACCATCACCGCCTGACTCGTCCTTCTTTCGTAGCGTTGAGCAATCGCCGAGGTCGCCCGAACCCGGCAGTGGGGGAACATCATGCGCAGAACTCTTCTTGCTCTCGCCGTTCTGGCTGCAACTGCCTTGACCGGCGTTGCACCGGCGGCCGCCGCGGTGCCCGACGCGTCGTATACCGAGACCGGCTGCGATGGACACTCCGACGCTGTCGCTCGACTCTACGTCGCTGCCTTTGGCCGCACCCCAGAGATCAACGGTTTCAACTTCTGGGTCGATGCGTACGCCACCGCCCAATGGAGCCTTCCCGATATGGCGGACTTCTTCATCGACAGCGCCGAGTTCGAGCAGCGCTTCGGAGCCGTCGACAACACCGACTTTGTTACCCAGCTGTATGCCAACGTCTTGGACCGTGCCCCCGACGCCGGCGGCCTGGCTCACTGGGTCGGTGAACTAGCCGACGGTCTGGAACGATGGGAACTGTTGCTGCGCTTCTCGGAGTCTCCCGAGAACATCGAACGTTCCGGCACTACTCCGCCGATCTTGGGACCGTTCAACATCGGCACCACCCAGCCATTCCAATGCGACAACCCTGATGTCATCGAGCTCTGCAACGCCTACCTCGTCTTCCTCTCGGTCTTCGACCTCACCGATCTGATCGCCGCGCTTGGAACCGATGCTCCCTCCGGTGTGCTGGCTGCCCTCGACACCATGCAGGACCCGGACGCCTTCTTCGAAGATATTCTCGCTGCCGGCCAGACCGTTCAGGACTACGTCGCTCCGGTGTGTCGTGTTCGTTGGGACCGGGGTTTGGAGCCAGGGGGCATCAATGCCGATGTCGTTGACCTCTTCTTCACCGCCCTGGTCGCTGGGGAGGAGGTCGAGGTCACCACTATCGCCCCTGACGACGTGAGGGCCCTCTTCTCCCCCTGGACGCCGATCGAAGACGACCCCGACCTCGGACCACCTTCGTATACCTATGACGGTGGCGACACCTTCTTCATGCTGTTGGGCCCGACGATCTCCGTGGCCTGCAGCATCGACGACGGCATCGTGACCAGTTGTGGGTTCGGTGAGTAGCGCCAGGCCCTAGCCTTCGGCAGTCGAGGGCCGTATCGATGGGTCGTGCCACACAAAGTTCACGCCAGCTTGGCTAAGCCGTCCGATGCTTTCGGCAAAGATGGGGTGGTTCGAGAAGCCATCGCTCATTTGCGGCTCCAGGGTTAGCTTCACCCCTCGAGCGATCGCTTCACAGGCAAGGCCACTGACCATGTCATCGGCCAAGCCGAGTGCAATCTTGTTGATGGTGTTGAACGACGCCGGAGCCACCACCATCTCCGTCCCAAGAGGCTCGAAGAGCGGCTCGCCGTAGATCCTCATCCGACTCTGAATGGCATGGCCGGTGAGTGCCTCGGCAGCCGCGCCATCAAACCAATGCAGCGACCGCTCAGTGGCAAGCAGGCAGACCTCCCAGCCATCGGCCTGCTCAGTTCGGATTCGGTCCAGGGTGCGCTCGGCCCCTGGAACAGCACAAACGCCGAGGTACAGCACCCTGTCTGCCAACGAACCAAAGCTGGTCATGCCCCAGTATTACCCTCCCGCTCGTTGCGTACCCATCATCGTTCGACGCTGTTCAACCACGGCCTCCCAGCCGCTCAACCACCGCCTCCCAGCGGCTCAACCACCGCCTCCCAGCGGCATTCTGGCGGACCCAGCAGCCGCCCGGCTCGCCTTGGCGGGCCCAGCGACCGCCCGCGGTCGCAAGCCCGGACAAAGGGCTGGAACCGGTCGCCCGGGCCGCCAAAAGTTCGGAACGGTAGGGCGAGCCGGCATCGGGCTCAGGGCTCAGACAGTGAAGGTGGCCCCGTCGAAGGTGTCGACCGTCGTGAAGTCTTCGACCGGAAGTCGCTTGAGCTTGGTCAGCTGCTTGACCGGATGGCCAATGGGAACCATGGCGGCCACTGCATGATGGGACGGCACGCCAAGCACCTTCTGGACCTCTGGTTCCTTGCCTGCCAGGTAGGTGGTGAGCACGCCGCCGAGACCCTCATTGCGGGCGGCCAACAGGATGTTCCACACGAATGGGTAGATCGATGCCCCGCTGATGACGCCCACCCGGTCGAGGTCTTTGTCGAAGCTGGCCACCACACTGAGATCGACGGTCACCACGAGCACGGCTGGGGCCTCGACCATTTCTTCCAGGCCGGGGAAGTCCGGATCGGCCGCGACCGCAGCCTCGAGGTCGACAGAGGTTGGATTGATCGAGTTCCACGGAGCCTCACCGGCCGCAACCTGGGCCAGATAGACCGACGTCGTCGGCTTGACGAGAGGCACCAGGGCCGACCTGACCGCCTTGTCCTTCACCACGATCACCTTCCACCCCTGCCGATTGCCGCCGTTGGGGGCGAAGCGAGCGACGTCGAGAATCCGATGGATGGTGTCGTCGCTGACAGCCTCGTCGGTCCACTCCCGGCAGGAGAAGGTCGTGCGCATGACATCGTGGAGTTCCATCCGCAGCAACGTACGCGTTCTGGCACCGGCTAGCTACCGCTCTGTGGCATCTTCCCGGTGCCAGAAGGGGTGGTGGTAGGGGACCCTCAGGGCGTGAGGCCTCGGCGGGGTGATGCCTCGGCCAGGACGACAACAACAAACGGTTCCGCTGGTCGGAACAAGCCCAACAAGGTCAGCGGAACTTCTCCCCGGACCTCGACCACAACGACCTCGACTGATGCGTCTACCTGGACGGCGGTGAGTGAGCCCACGTCGGTCTGGGTCGCCACGTTGTCGAGAGCCAAGCGGGTGGCCAGGCTTTGGTCGAGCTGAAGCGTGCCATCGAGCCGATAGGCCGCAGTGTCGACACCATTGGCTCCGGCCGCGGCCGCTGCGTCGGCCACCTCGGCGAGTGCCCGGCGCTCGCTGAACACCCGCCAGAGGTCCAGGCTGACACCGCCAACAAAGAGAAGGAGCACCACGACACCGATACCCAGCAAGGTGATCTGCCCTGATTGACGACAACCTGGCGATCTCACCGGGACGGTCATTCGGCGAAGACTGCATAGTCAGGAGCCCGTTCGGTATGTTCAGCAGTCCAAGACCGCCGTCCCAACGAACCAAAGACGGGTAGCCGAGGGCCGGGCAAAACCACGGTGACTCGTACGGTGACGGCCTCGCCGGCGGCAATCGTGGGCGGTGAGTCCAAGCGAAGCGAACCGGGTGCCAGTTGATAGCCAGCTTCGATCTCCCGAAGCAGACTGTCGAGGCTCCCGGGCCCGGCGGCAAGCCCGTCACTGGCCGTGCTGACAACAAGGGATCGGGCCACCTCGGCTGCTGCATCCCGGGCTGCGGTCTGACGCTCGACCCAGGTCGGCAAAGACAAAATCAGGAGGCCGAACGGAAGCACAAGCAACCCGAGTACCAACGGCAACTCGACCACGGCCGAGCCTCGTTCGTCCTGCCACCGATCACCCATCACTCCGGTGCCATTTCTCGCACCGCGATTGCGGTGACGGTGAAGGACCAGTCAGGCGAAAGGGGCAGCCATCGCTCGAACCGGGCATCGACCGTGACGATGACGACCTCAGCGGTCACCTCGCACCGAGCGGTCCCGACGTCGTCGCCCAACCGACCGGCCAGCAAGGCGGACCGGACGGACTCGAATCGTCGCTCGCACGCGCCGACCGGTGCGTCAAGAACCGCGCCTGCCCTCGCCGCCTCCATCGCGGCCGAGCGCAGCACTCCCCGGCCGTACTGCCAGATCGAGAATTGCAGCAGCAGGACGACGAACGTGAGGAGCACCCCGAGTGCTCCGATGGTCGACAGAGTGGCCGAACCCCGCTGCGCCCCGAGTCCAGACAGAGGACGTTGGCTACACACCGAGCTGAGCTCGAATGGCTGCGATGAGATCCAGGCCCAGACCTTCGAGGGCGGCGAACAGAGCCACCAGAACCCCGATCGAGAGAGCGCTGATCCCCAGCCACTCGACGACGCCCGAGCCCCGCTCAGACCACCGACCTTCCCGATCCCACCGGTACGAAAACAACACCCAACACATCTCCATGGAAACGCTCCCGCTCTTTCTCGCTTGCTTTCAGGAAGTGGACGGCCGCTCTCACCGGACCGGCCCTAGGACAAGGGATGGCAACGCCGCCCCAACGAACAGCACCATCACCGGTGCAATCAACAACAACAGCGGCACCAACATGGCGGTGCGTCGCTTCACCGCCAGTCGAGCCACTTCATCCCGTCGTTCAGCCCGAAGGTCGTCGCCGACCGCAAGCAACGCGCCAGCGATGTCGCCTCCCGACCGGGCCGAGGCGGCCAACAGGCGGTAGAAGCGGGCGGCCGAGGGCTCGGGCGTCGTGGCGGCCAGGCGCTCGTACGATTCTTGAGGCAACGCACCACCGCTCATCCAGTTCAGCGCCTCTCGCAGCTCCTCCACCACCGGCCCGCGACCGAGACGACACACCGATCGGATGGCCTCAACCGGTCCGTGTCCTGTCCGCAGATGGACTGCGACCAGCTGGCTCACGGTGTAGACCTCGGTTCGCATCCTGGCTCGTCGAAGATCGATCGCCCGCTGCACTCGATTGCGTTGAACGGTGGCGGCCGGAAAACCAAAGGCCACCATCAGCAACAGCACACCGCCGGGCGATCCGAGAAGCGTCAGGCCGAGGAACGCCCCCAGGGTCACGCCGCCAACGCCGGTCGCCAACTGGCGCATCCGATACTGCAACGGGTCGAGCTGAGTCATACCAGCCTGGCGAAGGCGTACTTCGAGCTCGGCGTAATCGGCGATGTCGAACCGCCGTGCCAGAAATCGGAAACCCTGCTCTATCGACGGTCCGAGAACCCGCCACAGCACCGATTGGTCGGCTGTCGACACCAGTGACACAACCGATACGTCGGCGTAGCCGGTGCCGAGGCGGGACCGACCGAGCGCGGCGTATGGTCGGAGGCGCCCGGCCAACCGATGCCGAGGTGGCACCAAGATCCGAACCACAGCCGCCGCGCTAACGGCCGCCATTACGGCGGCAAGCACTGGTGATTCCACGGTCAAACCCCTCCCCCGGCCAACGTTCGTTCCTCTCTTGGACGTCGTCCGAGCCTCGAAATAGCTACCAGGCCAGCACCAGACAGCAACCCGCCGAGGAGCACAACCAACCCCCCGGTCGGAGACTGGTAGAAGGCCCGGTAGTCGTCCGATGTTGCACAGAGGAGGGCCAACACCACGAAGGGCAGGACGGTGGCCGCCCTGGCCTCCAGCTTGGTTTCGAGCTGCGCTGTCTCGACTTCCTCGCTGAGACGGAGGTCGCCGACGGTGGCGGTAGCGAGGTCTTCGAGAATGTCGATAACCACCGACGGGCCCTGCTCGAAGGCGACCAGGACCACCTCGATAACCCGGTCCGACAACGGATCGGCCAGTTCCTCCCGCACGACCTCAAGGGCCGCTCGTTGGTCGAGCGCGCCGGCCAGCGTGCGATAGCGATCGAAGTAGGGCCGAAGAGGATCCGGCCCAGTCTCTGCTAGCTGGACAAGACCTCGATGGATCGAGAGATTGGCCCGCAGGTGGGTGATGAGATCCCGCAGGGCGTCGGGCCAGGCATCGGTTCGGGCGGCAGTCAGACGGCGACGTCGCTGACTCAAAACAGCCAAGGGGATAGCCGCACCGCCGAGACCGGCCAGGAACGACAGCATCGGGACCCCAACAAGCAACAGCGTGAGACCTCCCGCCGCCGTTGCGGTGGACAACGATGCCACCCCAACCTGTCGCACCGACACCTCGACACCCGCCTGATTCAGCCAGTCCTGCGCGCCTGCTCCTCGACGCCGAGTGACAGGACGCTGGTCGAGCCATGACGGGGTGACGCCAAACAGCGACCCGAGCGTCAGGTACACCAACACTGCGGCTCCAAGTCCGGCCAGCAATCTCATGCCAGCACCGCCCGGCCCTCCAGCAGATCGGAAACGGTACGCCCGACGGGTCGCAACACACGGTTGACTCGAACCTCGAGCTCCGACGGCAACTGGGTGCCGGTCCATCGGAGCGGAGAGCCAAACTCGTCCCGAACGAAAATCGGTTCGACGGTGAAGTCGACCTCGCTCCCCTGCAACGGCGGAACAGCAACGATCTCCATGACCTGGCGCCGCCCGCCGGTTCCGTCGCCCGACGCGGCGGCGGGCTCTTTGGCGACGTGAACGACAAGGTCGACGATCGAGCTGAACACGTGCCGTACCTGATCGACTGCCACGTTGTTACCAGCCATTACCGCGGTCGACACCAGAGCCTGGAGACCCTGGCGGGCCCCATTGGCGTGAACCGTGGTGAGCATCCCGCAACCGGCGTTGCCAGCCCTCGTGATCTCATACGCCTCGGCCCCACGGGTCTCACCCAGCACAAGGAGGTCGGGCCGCATCCCCAGTGACATCCGCACCAGGTCCCGCAACGAAATCTCACCGTTGCCATCGGGTCCGGGCGGCCTGGTCCTCCACCGGGCAGCATGAAGATGCTCCACCGAGAGCTCCGGAGTTTCTTCGCACGCAATTGTCCGCAACGAAGGGGGCGCGGCCCGCAGCATTGCGTTCAGCAAGGTGGTCTTGCCTGCGCCCGGCTGGCCCGTCACCAGAACCCCGGTCGGCGTTCGAAGCATGGCAACCAACAACGATGCCCCAGCCGGATCGATGGCGTCCCATCCGATCAGCTCAGCGAAGGTCTCCCTCCTCGTCAGGTACCGCCGCAGGGTTACGTCGATTCGGTCGGCCACCGGCGGCATCACGACACCAAGGCGAGCTCGACCATCCAACACCTGGGTTTGAACAACTGGCCTGCTTTCATCAACCGAGGCACCGACCGTCGCCAGCAACTTGCTGACCACATGGGTGACCTCGGCCTCGCTGACTGGCTCGGGATGAGCAATCAACCGACCCGAAGGATCGATGTAGCTCACCTGATCGCCGTGAACGATCAGCTCCTCGTACCGGAGCGAATCATCCATGAAGGGGGTCAGCGGGCCATAAGCCAGGATCGACCGGGCGAGTCGGGCCACCATGGCCGACGGATCATGCAGCGGCGGGCTCCCCGCTCCCGACGTTGACTCGATCTGATAGCCGTCGACGAGACGACGGACGAGTTCCAGCACACCGTCGGCGTCGGTGGGGTCAAGCTCGATCCGTTGCAGATGATCAAGTGCCTGACGTCTTAGCTCCTCATAGACGTCAGGCATCGGCTAGCTCCCGCATGGATTCGGTCAGACGACTGATTGACCGGAGGAACGGGCCGCTGAGGACAAGGGAGGCGTCCCATGCCGCACGCTCGACCCGCCGATCTCGCGGTACGACGGCGATCTGACCCAATCGGTCCCCGGCGATCTCTCTCAGCTGATCAACCAACTGCTGGGTGGCCGAAGCACTGGGCGAGGAGCGATTGAGCACAACGTCAATCGGCGCATCACCGATCAACGACAACGCATCCACCAACCAGTCGACGAACCGAAGAAGACCGGTTGGTGAGCCATCACACACTGCCACTACCCGGTCTGCCCGGGCGGCTGCCACCCGACTCACTTCGAAACGGTCGACATACCGGGAAAGGTCCTCGAGTTGTGGGCCCAACCGGGTCACCACTACTGGCCAGTTGGCCGAAAGCTCGGTCAGCAACTCCCCGACATCATCGGCCCGGACCAGCGACCAGTCGTCCCTCGTCGCCAACCCGGCGATGACGTCGAAGGGCAGGCCCGATCGACCAAGGGCTGAACGAGCCAGGCAGGCATCGAACGACAACTGCTGGCTGGGCTCGCTCGGGAGCCCTTCTGCCGACGAGAGTTCCCCTCGGACCACATCGACCGCAGTGAGCAGATGAGGGTGAAGGCCAAGACCCAGGCGGCGGGCCAAGGACGGATGGGTCTCGTCGACGTCCACGAGTACAGGTGGTCGACCACCTCGGGCCAGCGACTGGGCCAACGCCACCGCAACCTCGGTGGCACCGGCCCCGGCTGGTCCGCCGACGGCGATGATGCTTCGCTCGGCCACCGGCCGGCGTTGCGAAAGCTCGGCGGTCATGGCTTCGAAGCGACCAGCGGTACTCGGGTCGGGCCGTTGGAGTCGAACCAGATCGACCAGTTCTTCGACCACCAGTTCGGCGCTGACCTGGCAGCTCACACCCAACCGCTGGAGATGCTGGCGACCATGCCCATCGGCCTCGGCTGGATCGAAGAGTCCCACCAGCGACACCCCGACGTCTCGGGCCTGGTTGACGAAGGGCGCTGAGAGCCAGCTTGTGTCGTCGTCGAAGAGAACGACGTCGAGGCCGATGTCGAACGCATCTCGGCCTTCATGCAGGAGATGCACAACAAGGTCAGCTTCGTGATCCCGGCAATACCGTTGCAGACTGCCCCGCCAGTCCCGGGGGCTTAGTGCGACGCCAACGTTGATGGTCATGAGTTCTCCTCTTGCCCCTGGACAGCGACGGTCGGCAGTGGTGGAGCAAGCGAGGGGGCACCGGTGGACCGGACGATCTCAACCTGCTCGACCCGAAGGGCCGCTATCAGGTTGATGACTTGGGCCGGCGTCACTTCCACCGTGACGAACGAACCACCGAGCGATCCGGTCAACCCACCGGCAGTCCCGGTGTCTGGAAGTCGGGTGACTTCCAGATCCGAAGCCACCACGTCGACCTGGCCGTTGCCGTTGACTCCCACCACGTCTACCCGGTCGCCCGGCCGGAGCGCTAGACCGTCGATCACCCGGTCGTCGACCGGGACGGTGAAGGTTCGACCGCCGGCTTCGGCGCCGACCGCCAGCACATCGGATCGTAGAACCGGCTCTCCGGCTGCGATGGGCCTCCGAGCAAGACCTTCGTCGAACGCCAGGATCGGGGTCAGTTGGTCGAGCAGAGGGTGTCCGACTGCGATGGGGACAGCGGTGAGGTCGTCGACCCGGACGGGTGCTCCATCCTCGATGGATTCGCGAGCAACCAGGACGTCGACGGTCGCCGATCGATCCTCCAGAACTGAGCTGACAGCCAAGAACGTGAGCAACCCACTGATCACCATCAACCCGTGTGTGAGCGTGAGGCCCGTCGGAGCAATCCGGGAAACGGGGCGAGGCAAACGATGGACGGCCGTCGGTCGGCGAAGCATGTCTGCAACGTAGAGACAACCGGAAAAGCCAGGAAGGGGACCGGTACCCCCTTGACAGGGCACCGCCAACCGGTCGCAATGGCGCGTAACAAGTGCAGACAGGCGCAGTTCTTCGCTATTCTGTGTGCTTATGGTGAAGATCCAGGATCAGCTGAGCGATGGATGGGATGGGGTCAGGAAGGCCTACCCACCCATCTTGAATACGGCTCAGGTGGCTGAGATGTTGGATCTCAACGTCCGCACGGTCTTGTCCATGGCCAACGATGGCCGGCTGCCGGCCAGCCGGCTAGCCGACTCCCGCAAGTACCACTTCCTCCTCGAGGACGTCATCAAGACCCTTCAGGCCAACAAAGTGACCAGCGAGACCGCTGACCTTCTCGACGCCGAGTAGCGGGCTGCCGTTCGGTTGAACGGCGCAGCTAGATGGCCGTTACCCAGGTCACCATGCCAATGGGAAGAAACCAGTAACTACCGTTGTGGTCCACCCCTTGGACATGGCCTTCGCTAACACCCTGCAGCGTCCCGCCCATCGGGTTACCGAACTGCCGCGAGATGGAAACAGCTTCGCCGGTGGCCAGCGCTTCCCGGAGTCGGGCCGTCACCGTGTTCGGATGACCGGTTGACACTGCGCCGGGCCTGGCCTCTCCTCGCGTTGCCCGGAGGCCGGTAATGGCGCTGACGGCGACGTCGTACCGTTCGCCACCAATACTTTCGACCACGATCAAGTCCGAGCCGACGTGGACGATTTTGCCGACCAGTTGTCGATCCTGCATCTCGACCATCAGATCTATGCCCTGCGAACCAAGGCCAAAGAGCAACGATCCAAAGTCCTGACCCGATGCCTCCCGCTCGGCGACCGTTGACTCAACCATCCGCTGTTCGTCACGTCGTTCGACCCTGGCCTCCCGGACCGCGCGCTCCTGAGGCGGCATGGCGCCGGTGGACGCGCCAACCGGGCCTCCACCGTCGGCGCCAGTCGCTGGCTGGCCCTGCAACATCCGCTGCAGCACCTGGTCGCGCATGGTGCCTTCGTGCATCGTCTCCGGTGTGTACCGGGCATCGGTCGGTTCGTACATGGTGTGTGGATCGACACGATCCGGCCACCACTTTACTTGATTCCGGTCTCCTTGACAGCGTTACTTTACTTTTGTTTACTGTTAAGTATGTGGAATGCCTCGGCGGGGGACGCCGATCAAATGGTAGTAACCATCGTTGCGGCGGTGGCACTGATCGCCGCTGCGTGGTGGGTGATCAGCGTGGTGGCGTGGGTCTGGACACTGCGAGGCAACGGACAAAGCCAACAACTTCGCTGGGCCATGCCCGGTGCTCAGCGGCTGGCCCGAGCGTTGCTGGCACCGAGTCTCCTGGTCAGTGGCGTCGCAACTGCCTGCACCAGCAGCCCGGCGACCGACGTCCCGACCCTCGTGTGGGTCGACGAATCGCCGAACCCCTCAACGACCGCTCCCTCAACGACCGCTCCCTCAACAACCACTCCCTCAACAACCACTGCCCCCTCTACGACCGATTTACCCTCGACGACACAGCCCACCGACGTCGTCGAACCGCCACCTCACGAAGCTCTTGATTCGAGCCAGCCAGGGCTCACCGAACCTCCTGCTCCAAGCCACGTCGTGGCCGAGGGCGAGCATCTCTGGTCGATCGCGGCCAATCACCTCGTACGACGCAACGGCTTCGAACCAACCAACCAACAGGTCGCCTCCTACTGGCGCCAACTCATCGATCGGAACCGAGCCAACCTCTTCTCCGGCCAGCCTGACCTCATCCACCCGGGGGAGATTCTCATCCTGCCCTGAGGTGGAATCAGTGCGACGACGGCGGGGTTTCCCTCCACATGGCATCCATCACCGCTGAGCTCAAAGAGAAGTTCCAGGTCGAGATCACCAACGGCACCCATACCTGGCGGGCCGACGAGCCAGCCTCGCTCGGGGGTGACGACACCGGCCCGAATCCCTACGACCTTCTGCTGGGTTCGCTGGCCGCGTGCACAACCATCACCGTCTCGATGTACGCGCAACGGAAGAACATTCCGATGACCTCGCTGTCGGTCGAGTACAGCTTCGACAAGGTGCACGCCGACGATTGCGAACAGTGCGAAGACGACGCAACTGGCATGATCGACCGCATCACGTCCCGCATTTTCATCGATGGCGACTTCGATGAAGCCACGAGGAACCGCCTCATCCAGATCGCCCAGCGCTGCCCGGTACACAAGACGCTCGAGGCAGGCATCCACTTTGAAGAGACGGTCTACGCCGGCTAGTTCTTCCCGCCGTTTCACTTACCCGAGCACGGCACCAAGCGGTAGCGTCCCGGCGTGCGAACGGTGGTAAGGGCCCAGTCGGCCTCAGGTGAGAAGGAGCCCCAAGCGCTCCCTTCACGGCGACCGCTGGCGCTGAGCGTTCTACCTCGACGGGTCCACTACGGCTGGTGGATCACCATCGGCGCCGCCATGCTCATGTTCGTCGGAGTCGGCGTCGGCTATTACGCCCTGGCCGTCTTCCTCCGGCCCCTTCAGGAAGAAAACGGCTGGTCCAACTCTGTCGTCTCGGGAGCGACCGGCATGTACTTCTCGGTGGCTGGCCTCACTGCCGCCATTGTCGGCCCTCGGATCGACCGCCGCGGCCCGATGGGTTTCATGCTGACCGGGGTGTGTCTCATGGCCGGTGCCGTCGCTGCCGTCGGCTATCTCGAAACAGTTTGGCAGCTGTATCTGACATACATCGTGCTCGCCGTGGCCTTCGGACTCAGCACCGGCACCAGTGTCCAGAGCATCCTGAACCGTTGGTTCGTAACTCGCCGAGCCCAGGCCATGAGCATCGCTTTCACCGGGGTCTCGGTCGGCGGCATGGTGCTGGTCCCGCTCGGCACTCTGCTGATCGACAAGGGAGGTCTGCGGCTGGCGGCTCCTGTCATGGGAGTACTCGTCCTGGCCGTCGGCCTACCAATGGTCCTGGGTGTCCTGGTCTGGGATCCTCGCCAAGTTGGCACGACGCTCGACTACGGCAAGCCACTCGAACTCACCAACGAACTGCTCGACGACTCCGTCCAGCAACGCATCTGGACCAGGGCAGAAGCCACTCGATCACTCCCCTTCTGGTCGATCCTGGTCAGCTTCTTCCTGGTGTTGGCAGCCCAGACCGGGTTTCTTCTCCATCAACTGTCGTTTCTGGAGGACCGCTTCGGTTCCCGCAACGTGGCGTCATTCACGCTCACTGTCACCGCCTTCGGTTCCATCGTCGCTCGACTGGTTGTCGGCCAGTTCGCCGACCGCCTATCGAAACGAAATCTGTCCGTCGCCCTGTTCGTAATACAGGCGGTGTCGGTCCTGATCGTGGTGTTCGTCGACAACACGATCGTGACCTGGATCCTGGTGCTGATCATCGGCTTCACCATCGGCAATATCTACATGATGCAGTCACTGCTGGTGAGCGAAATTTTCGGCTTCGCCTCGTTTGCCACCGTGATGGGGCTGGTTTCTGTCGCCACCCAGTCGGGCAGTGGCCTGGGCCCGTTCGGTGTTGGCTGGCTGGAGGAACGAACCGGCA
>CALHBU010000050.1 GCA_937930655.1 uncultured Acidimicrobiales bacterium
CCGTCGTCACCTTTGAAGGACATCACCTGTTCGGTTAGTGGTGTGTCGGCTACCTGGACCAATACCGGGTCGGGTTACAGGGTTGCTTACGGCACGGGCGGTTGCCTCAGCCAGGCTTTGCCTGCTGCTTCTCGAGTCGACTCGCCCACCGTCAGTGTCCTCAAGTTCGGGAACGGACGATCGGTCTCGTTCTTTCATTTGTTCAGCGCCATGCGGGCCGATGAGTTCGTGGGCGAGACCTTCACCGCTCGATTCGAAGGAAAGCTGGCGAGCGGTCAGTTGGTCACCATCGAGATCTCGGGTCGAATTGACGACACTCCGTAGCTCGGTACCGTAGGAGTAGCTCGGTACCGTAGGCAGTTGAAGCGGTGAGGGTGAACGGGAGTGTTGTAGGTGCAGTTGGCTAAAGCCCCGAAGCGGCCGATGGTCCTTTTCTGGCTCGTGGTTGCCGTGTTATTGGCGGGCACCACGTTGTTGGCGGGTGCGACCATGCCGCTGGCCGCCGAGCAGACAGCTGTCAGTCAAAAGGCGGCCCCCCAAACAACAGCCGCTCAAACAACAGCCGCTCAAACAACAGAGAACAGCGTTGTCTACTACTCGGGCTTTGGTATCGCCGGCATCAACTATGCCGATCCCTATGCCGATTACGAGTATGTCCACAGCCTGACCAGTGACGATTGGCCAACCTGGTCAGGCAGGAAAACCGAGTGCAGCACCGAGAACACTGACCTGTTCCCCGAAGGCCCCAATGTGCTCGTCGGTTGGTCGATTGGGCGGGTGGCTCCGGCGTTTTTCCTGGAAGAGGCCCCGGACCGTTGGGACGAGATCGACACCATCTGGTTGCTCGACCCCGGAACATTGCAGAAGATGACCGCGGGCGGCAACTGTGATGATGATCTGGCCAAGACGCCGTCGGCCTATTTCGCTGAATGGTTGGAAGGTGACCGCACGCGCCGCCTGATCATCTTGTCGGGCGACCTCAGTGAAGAAGACGATCGGGCCGGTCTCAATCGGTTCTATCTCGGAGACCTGGTATCGGAGGCAGCCCAGAACCAAACGCTGTTGTGTCGCATCAACAAGGGCGAGGTCTCCAATCACGACAACCGCCTCGTGAGGTTCTTCATGCCGTTCACCACCGGACGAGCCGAGTGCCCGGATCTCACGGTACGCATTACCATTCCCGGCCAGGAACGGCTGCCGGTGACCATCGGCGAGGCAATCGCCGAGTCGGTTTACAACGGTGCTTCCGGTCGAGACGGCGCGGTTGTTCGTCTGTATGCCTCGGTGTTTGCCCGCCTACCCGATAGCTCTGGCTTCAACTTCTGGACCAACGACTCCCGGACGCTGCGGGACATGGCCCGGTTCTTCGTGACATCGGCCGAGTTTGTTGAGACGTATGGCGACCTCACCGACGACGAGTTTGTGGTTGAGCTTTACTACAACGTGCTGGGACGAGCCCCTGACAACTCGGGCCTTGCCTACTGGCGCAACCGACTGGCGACCGATCTGGAGCGGGCCGATGTGGTCGTGTTGTTCAGCGACTCGGCCGAGTTCCGGAGCCAGACCAGCACGTCGTAAGTATTTGGTCGCAAGTATTGTCGTTACTTGATGGTGCCGGGGACCATGCGGTTCACGTCGTCGACGGTGATGTCGGTGAAGGTCACGGTGCGACGTCCCAACCGCCAGGTGTCGGTACGCAAGTGGGAGATTTCGTAGCCGCCCAGCGCTGAGCCCCGCACCGCGCCCTTGTTGGCCAATTCGGGGAAGCACACCGCGCTGGTGGCGTCCGGGGCGGCTTTGGCCGCTGCCTCAGTGACGAGACTCAGACCTTCACCGAACACGTTCGCCTTGCGGTAGGTCGGTGGTATCCACGCTCCCTCCACCACCAGTGTCTCATCGTCGAGGGGAAAGAGAGGTCCGAAAAAATCGGCGGTTAGGGCGTTCTGGCTGGGGGGAATGAGCCATTGCAGATAGGCCGGGTCGTTGTCGGCAGTGACGGCAACGAACCCGCCTTTGAAACCGGCGTCGAAGATTCGACGGCGACGCTCGAGGTAGGTGGCGTCGCGCTCGGACAGTCCCTCGACACCGAAGACCTTGTCGGCGACGTCCTCGATCGGCACAGCGTGGAGATCGATGTCGGCTTTCGGCGCCTGGTAGGGCTTGGTGAGGTCTCGTCGGAGCCCGCAATAGCGCTGCTCCGACCACATCCAGCTGTTGACGTCCTTCTTGATGCCAGCGATGTCGCCGTTCTTGGCCTGCTCTCCCAGCATTTTCAATCGCCCAATAACTCGATTCATATCGCTGACGGTACCGGGGATTCGTTGTGCACCAAGACAGGTAGTCAAGGCGGGTAGCCAAGACGGGCTGCACTGTCGGTGGGACCGGTTAGGGTGTTCTTCGTCGGGCTGTTGTGGCCCTGGAACAGCTTCCACGTTCTAGGGGGTGCGCCTTGTTGGCCACCATGTCATCAGCGGTTGTGCTCGGAGTCGACGGGCAACCGGTCATTGTCGAGGTGCACGCCGGGAACGGCTTGCCGTCGTTCACCATCGTTGGATTGCCCGACGCGTCGTGCCGTGAAGCCAGGGATCGGGTTCGAGCCGCCATCTTGTCGTCCGGTCTCACCTGGCCGATGCAACGGGTCACCGTCAACCTGGCGCCGAGCAATGTTCGCAAGGTCGGCGCCGGCCTCGATCTTCCCATCGCCCTCTGTGTGCTGGCGGCCTCCAAACAGATCGATGTCAGCCAGTTGTCCGGTGTTGGTGCAGTGGGGGAGCTGGGTCTTGATGGTTCCCTTCGGCCGGTGCTCGGGTTGGTGTCGATGGCCGATGCCATCTCCTGCACCGATCTGGTGGTACCGGCTCGTGGGGGAGCTCAGGCAGCCATTGTCATGCCGGGACGGGTCCGAGCTGCCGACACCCTGCGGGAGGTGGTCGATGGGCTCACAGGTGAGGGGCCGCTCCCGCCGTTGGTGGAGCCCGAGGTCGATGAAGCACCCTGCGAGCTACGGGAACTGGCCGATGTCCGAGGGCAACCTCTGGCCCGACTGGCAGTCGAGATCGCCGCCGCGGGAGGGCACCATTTGCTCATGATCGGCCCTCCAGGGGCCGGCAAAACCATGTTGGCAGAACGATTGGTCGGCCTCCTGCCAGACCTTGATTCGGCCGATGCTCTCACTGTCACAAAGATCCACTCGGTCGCCGGCCTGCGGACTCCGTCGGCTGGTCTGGTCCGCCGTCCACCGTTACGGGCACCGCACCACGGCACGTCGGCCGTCGCCCTCATCGGCGGGGGCAGTTCGACCATTCGCCCCGGAGAAATTTCGGCCGCCCATGGTGGCCTGCTCTTTTTGGATGAGCTTGGCGAGTTTCCAACCGCCGTCTTGGAGGGTCTCCGCCAACCGCTCGAAGAAGGCGTGGTCCGAATTAGCCGGGCCTCGGCCTCGGCCACCATGCCAGCCCGGTTTCAGCTGGTGGCGGCGATGAACCCCTGCCCCTGTGGGGAGGGGCATACCCCGGGTAGCTGCCGTTGCTCTGAGGCAGCACGAGCCCGCTACTCCCGGCGCCTTTCCGCTCCGCTGCTCGATCGGTTCGATCTTCGACTCGAACTAACGCCCCCTGATCATCGCCTGCTTCTCGATGGACCGCCGGAGGAAACAACTGCCGAGGTTGGGGCTCGAGTGGTCCTGGCCCGAGAGATGGCGGCCAGTCGGGGCGCCCGTTCGAACGCCGAGCTGTCCTCGGCTCAGCTCGATCAGTTCGGTCCGCTGGCCCCATCGGGTCGGGCGGTGGTCGAACATGCGTTGAAGTCAGGCGAACTCACCGGCCGTGGGCTCCGTCGGATCAAGGCGGTGGCTCGAACCGTTGCCGACCTGCAAGACGGTCGCACCGAACTCGACGCAGATGCGGTGGGGGTGGCGCTCACCCTTCGGGCCCGGCCTTTCTCCCTCGCCGGGACGGGGGAGGGGGCATGACAGTCTCCGATGACGAACTAGCCGCCCGGCTGGTAATTCTCTCTCTTGGCAAGGTCGGTCCTGCCCGCAGCCGATGGCTGCTGGCCGCCAATAGCGGGGTGGAGGTGGTGGCGGCGCTGCGGCATCGAGCTCTTCCCGCCCGCGCTGCCGATCCGCCGGTTGGTGTCACGCACACGCTGGTCGAGCGATGGTTCGCCGATGTGGGACGGGTCGATGGCGCCGAGTTGCTCGACCGGCACCGTCGGGCCGGTCTGGACCTCCTCACACCCGACGATCCCCGTTGGCCTTTCGCAGCTGACCCTGAGCCTCCAATCCTGCTTTTCGCCAAGGGCGATGTCGCGGCGTTGTGTCATGGGCCAAGGGTCGGGGTCGTCGGGACCCGTCGATGTACGTCGGTCGGGCGTCGAGTGGCCGACGGTTTCGGTCAGGATCTGACCGAGGGTGGTGCCGCGGTAGTCAGCGGGTTGGCTCTCGGCATCGATGGCGCAGCTCATCTCGGATCGCTCGCAGCATCGACGGGGCCAAAACCGATTGCGGTGGTGGCTACGGGCCTCGACCACATCTATCCCGCGTCTAATGCTCCCATCTGGGAGGCTCTGGTCGAGGCTGGTCTGCTGTTGTCGGAGGCCCCGCTGGGGACCTCCCCCGAGCGCTGGCGATTTCCGGCCCGCAACCGACTCATCGCTGGTTTGGTCGACTTGCTCGTCGTGGTGGAGAGCCACAGTCGTGGCGGCGCGCTGCTCACCGTCGATGAGGCAGCCAATCGCGGTGTTCCGGTTGTTGCTGTGCCCGGCTCGGTGGTCTCGTCGGCATCGACCGGCACCAACGATCTGCTGGCCGATGGCTGCCAACCCGCTCGGTCAGCGGCTGATGTGCTGGGGTTCCTCGATCTGTCAGTTGCCACAGCAGCCCCGGTTCAGCAGCAATTGAATCTGGCGTCGGGGGCCGACCGGATTTTGGCCGAACTCGGCACCGGCCCTGTACACATTGACACCCTGGTGGCAGTCGTTGGGAGGTCGGCGGCTGATGTGGTGGCCGTGGTAAGAGACCTGCAGGCCAATGGCCACGTGAAGGTGGCTGGTAGCTGGGTCGAACACCGGTGAGTCGAACAGCTGTGGGTCGAACAGCAATGAAGCTGTGCCCGCTAGGTTCTCTCTCCGTGGCTGTCACCCCCCGCGATCGGTATCTCGAAGCCCTTGGCATCGACCTGACTGAGGGCGACGGATCGACCCATCGCCTGAGGCGACAGCCAGTTACTGCGTCCCCGCAGCCGGTTACTGCGTCTCCGCAGCCAGTTACTGCGTCCCCGACACCTCGAGAAAGTTCCGAGAAATCTGCCAAAAGTCCTCACTTTGGGTGGCTGAGTTCCGACGGAGAGTGGGAACGGTTGCTTCAGGGCATAGCCCCGACAACCGCTCATTCATCTGGCGGACCACACACCTTGGCGGGATCAGTGGCGGAAATAGACAATGACACGCAGCTCGAAAAAGCATGGGCGCACTACAAAGAGACAGGGGATCAAGCTGATCGTGATCAGCTGATTGTCTACTACGCGCCCCTTGTGAAATACGTGGCCGGCCGCATCGCGGCCGGGCTACCACAGAATGTCGATCAGTCTGACCTTGTCAGCTACGGCATGTTCGGGCTCATCGACGCCATCACCAAGTTCGACCCCGACCGAGGTTTCAAGTTCGAGACCTACGCCATCTCCCGGATCAAAGGAGCCGTCCTCGACGAGCTCCGATCTATCGACTGGGTTCCCCGGTCGGTCCGGGCCAAGGCCAAGTCAGTCGAGCGGGCTATGGCCAAGCTCGAGTCCCAGTTCCACCGGGCCCCGACCGACGAGGAGATAGCCGACGAGCTCGACCTCTCGATGACGCAGCTGAACAACATCTACAACCAGATCAGCTCGCTCGGCGTTGTTGCTTTGGACGAGATGCTCTCGTTCGGCGGCGGAGACAGCATGTCGTTTGGTGACACGCTGGCCGACCGACGTGACGGCCCCGGGGGTCAGTACGAGCGAGTCGAGATGCGTCAGTTGCTTGGCGATGCCATCAACCGGATGGGCGAGCGAGAGAAAATCGTCCTGACGCTCTACTACTACGAGAGCCTCACGTTGGCCGAGATCGGCGATGTGCTCGGTGTTACCGAGAGCCGGGTGTGTCAGATTCATACCAAGGCCGTACTCCAGCTTCGGAGCCGGCTGCAGGCCGGAGAACGAGAAGCCGTCTAGCCCGACGACAAAAGCAAGCACTTCCCCCACGACGAAGACGATTGTTGGGGATGTCACGTGCTTCTGGTGCGGTCGATAGGAATCTGTTTTCTTCTTCTGGCAGCCGGACTTGGGGCTGCCCCATCGGCGACGGGCGCAGAGACGTGGTGGATTCCACCAGTTGATGCTCCGATTGTCGACCCTTTCCGACCACCGGCATCCCGGTACGGCCCCGGCAACCGGGGTCTCGAGTACGGCACGAGTGGGGGTGAGGCTGTCTGGGCCGTCGCCGACGGCACCGTGACCTATGTCGGCAGCATTGGCGGAAGTCGCTTTGTGGTGGTGAGTCACCCCGATGGTCTCCGGTCGACGTACGCCTACCTTCAAGACTGGCAGGTAGTCCGTGGTCAGCGACTCGTGCAGGGGCAACGGCTTGGCACCGCCGGGCCCGGTTTTCATCTCACCGCCCGGTTGGGCGAGGAATACATCGACCCTGAGCTGCTCTTTGGAGGGGCCGAGGTGGTGGTGCGGCTTGTGGCTAGTGGTAGCCGGGAGCCTGGTGGTTACACTCGTGCCGCCGGTCAATTGATCGGTCGCAAGTAGCTCCCTACCAAACCCATCCACGCTGACTCGTCGTATTCCACGGTCGCCGATCCTCACCGGTCGGTGCTCGGCGGGTCTACCAACCGGAGGACACAACGTGACTGCAGTCGTCACCATGAAGCAATTGCTCGAGGCCGGAGTTCATTTCGGTCACCAGACTCGTCGCTGGAATCCCAAGATGAAGCGATTCATCCACGGCGAACAGGGAGGCATCTACCTTCTGGATCTTGGGCAGACTCTCGAGCGGATTGAGAAGGCCTACATCTATGTCCGAGACACGGTCGCTGATGGCGGCACCGTGCTCTTTGTCGGCACCAAGAAGCAGGCGCAGGAATCGATCAAGATGAACGCACTCTCGGTGCAGATGCCGTATGTCGACCAGCGTTGGCTGGGCGGCATGCTCACCAACTACCAAACCATCTCCAAGCGCGTCAGCAAGATGGTCGAGTACGAGCGCATGAGGGCAGCCGGCGACTTCGAAGAGATGCCCAAGAAAGAGGCTCTCCGGTACACCCGTGAGCTCGAGAAGCTGGACCGGAACATCGGCGGCATCAAGACCATGGTCAAGCAACCCGACGTGGTTTTCGTCATGGACACCATCAAGGAGCACATCGCGGTAACCGAAGCCCGAAAGCTCGGAATCCCGATCGTGGCCGTCGTCGACACCAACTGCGACCCCGACCTCATCACCTTCCCCATTCCCGGCAACGACGATGCCATTCGGGCGTCGCATCTCATGACCCGGGTAATCGCCGAGGCCGTGGCCGAAGGCAAGATCATGCACGCCGGCAAGACTGGTGCTCCGACTGCTCCCGCTGAGCGGACAGCCGAAGAAGAGGCCGAGCACGAGGCTGCGCAGGCTACGGCTCGCGAAGAAGCGGCCCGCCAGGCAGCTGAGCGGGAAGCCCGAGTGGCCAAGGCCCAAGAAGAAGCAGCCGAAAAGGCCGAAGCAGCAAAGGAAGCCGAGGCCAGCGAGCCCGAGGGTGTAGCAGCCCCTGAGGCGGCAGAGCCCGGGGCGGCAGAGCCCGAGGCGGCAGCTCCTGAGGCCGCCGAATCCACCACCGAAGAGGCTCCAGCCGACGACTCGGCTGAGGGCTGATCAGCACCAACCCCTATCTGGAGATCGAATATGGCTGAATTCAGCGCGAAAGACGTGCAGGACCTTCGCAAGTCAACCGGTGCCGGCATGATGGATGCCAAGAAGGCCCTGGTCGAGACGGGCGGCGACGCCGAGGCGGCGACCCAGATCCTCAGGGAGAAGGGCCTGGCCAAGGCGCTCACGAGGAACGACCGAGAGAACACCGAAGGTGTGGTCGTGGTGGCCCAGGACGAGACTGGAGCCGCACTGGTCCAGCTCAAGTCCGAAACCGACTTCTCGGCCAAATCCGATGCCTTCCAGGCGCTGGCCACTGGAATGGCAGCCGCCGTGCTGGCCGGTGGCGTGGACGCCGTCAGCGAGAAGCAGGCCGAGCTGGAAGATCTCAAGCTCGAACTCAAGGAGAACCTTGAGGTCGGTGAGGTCGTCCGATATGAGGCTGTCGACGGCCATTCGATCGATGCCTACCTTCACGGTGGCGGCCGAGCGGGGGTCTTGGTAGAGGGGACTGGGCTCGACGCCGACCTGTTGCACGAGATAGCTCTTCACATCGCGTTCGCCAAGCCCCGCTACCTCTCACGCGACGAAGTCTCCGACGAGGACATCGAAAAAGAGAAGGCCGCCCTTCTCGAAATCACCAAGACCGAGGGCAAGCCCGAGCAGGCGTGGCCAAAGATTGTCGAGGGTCGCCTTAACGCTTGGTTCGCTGATCAGGTACTACTGGAGCAGGGCGTCTTCGGCGAAAAGGAGAAAGTTTCCGAAAAGATCGGCGATGGCACCCTCACTCGCTTCACCCTGGCCATGATTGGCTGACAGTCCACACCCAACCCGAGGAGAGCCGTTGTCCGGATCATCCGAGCCGCAGTCGCCCAAATGGAATCGCGTGCTGCTCAAGTTGTCGGGCGAAGCCTTTGCCGGAGGCAAGGAGTTCGGTCTTGACGGGGACACCATCGGCGCTATCGCCGACGACATCGTCGACGCCAGGGAGAACCTGGGTGTCGAGGTGGCGGTGGTCGTGGGCGGTGGCAACATCTGGCGCGGTATCTCCGGCGCCGAGGGCGGTCTCGATCGGGCCCAGGCCGACTACATGGGCATGCTGGCTACGGTCATGAATGCCCTGGCGTTGCAAGACATCCTCGAACAAAAGGGTCTTCCCACTCGGACCCAGTCGGCCATCCGGATGCCCCAAGTGGCCGAGGAGTACATCCGTCGTAAGGCGATCCGACATATGGAGAAAGGCCGGGTCGTTATCTTTGCGGCCGGAACCGGTAACCCGTTCTTCACCACCGACACAACCGCTGCCCTCCGGGCGGTCGAGATTGATGCCGACGTGCTCCTGAAGGGGACACATGGCGGCGTTGATGGCATCTACTCAGCCGATCCTCGTACCAATCCCGACGCCACTAAGATCGATTCCCTCTCCTACCTCGACGTACTCAATCGGGATCTCAGGGTCATGGATTCCACCGCCATCACCCATTGCATGGAGAACGACATGCCCATCGTGGTTTTCGATCTCCTGGGTGACGGCAACCTGCGTTCCCTTCTTGAGGGAACCCCGATCGGTACGATGGTGTCATGAGTGACGAGCTGATCGAGCTGGTCATGGATGATTCCAAGGACCGGATGAGCAAGGCAGTAGCCCATGCTCGCAACGAATTCTCCGGCGTCCGGAGCGGCCGAGCCGCCCCGCAGCTGGTCGAACGCCTCACCGTCGAGGCTTACGGTGTCGACATGCGCATGCTGGAGTTGGCCTCCATCTCGGTTCCTGAGGCCCGGCAGCTGCTCATTGCCCCCCACGACCCGGTGAACCTCGAAGCCATCGAACGATCGATTCGCAATTCCGATCTCGGATTGTCGCCGACCAACGACGGCCGGACCGTGCGGCTCAACTTTCCTCCGCTCACCGAGGAACGACGGCGCGATCTGGTTCGTGTGGTCAAGCAAATGGCCGAGGACGGAAAAATCTCGATTCGTAACATTCGCAGGGAAGCCCGCAAGGATCTTGAGGCTGCTGAGAAGGATGGCGATATGTCGTCCGACGATCTCAAGCGAGCAGAGGATCAACTGGACAAGATGACGCAACTGTCCGAGGCCGAGATTGAAGAGGCATTCCAGCAGAAGGAAGAAGAGCTGCTGGAGGTCTGACCTCCAGCACTCGAAGGGATTCGCATGACCGACCACAAGCCGACCGAGAACGAAGGCGAAGAGACGCTGGCCGAGGTGACCAGCATTTTTGATGCCTTCGAACCGCCACCGGACATCGACCCGAACCGGTTCGGCCCGGTGCCGATCGTCGGCGAAGACGAAGAAGCTCTCGATGGTGTCGACTCTGACGGCGCTGCGGGCGTCACGGTCGATGACGACGTCCTCATGATCGACGGGGCCCCTTTCTCCCTTGGCAAAGCCCATTCGGCACCAGTTGCCGGCGATGACGGATCGGTCGAGGACCTTCTCCCGGTCGACGAACTCATCGAGCTGGACGAGCCGATAGAGCTCGATCAGCCGATTGACCTGACAAAAGATGACGAAGAGATACTGGTCGAGACCTGGGGCGATGCCTTGACCGAGGCCGACGGCGACACCATGAGGGTCGCCGATGTGCTGCCTCTGAGCGCTGATGAACCTCAGTCGAAGTCGACCGATCTGCCCCATTGGACCGAGCCAGCGACTGGACAGGTTCCTCCGGTGGTCTCCAATGGGGAAGATGGCGCCGAGGTCTGGCAGGACCTCAATGGTCCCCGCTGGAAGGGGGAGGGTCCCGATTGGGCCGAGGACGACATTGCCGATGTGTTGGCCGGAGATGACTCCGAAGAACTGGGCGAACCGCTCGTCCGAATCGACGACGATGACTTGGCCGATGCCGCCCCCTCTGCCGTCGGAACCCGAGAGGCGCCCGTTCGGCCAGGGCTCGCACGTCCGAAGGCACCGGCCGCTGAACCTGGCGAGCGCAACATTCCGGTCGCTATCGGAGTTGGTCTGGCGTTGGCCGCGGTTGCTCTCGCTGCCTTCCGACTCTCCGGCAACCTCTGGGCGCTGGGTCTCATCACCGTTGTTGCCGTTCTGGCCTCGGTCGAAGTCTTTGACGCCATGCGGCGTGCCGGTCTTCACCCCGCCACATTGCTCGGCATCACCGCCGCCGTCAGCCTTCCACTTGCCACTTATTCACGAGGCGAGGCGGCGTTTCCCCTTCTGCTCGGTCTGACCGTTGTGTTCGGCGCGCTGTGGTACATCGTTGGCGCCGACACCCATCGACCAGCTCTGAATCTTGGCCTTACCTTCCTCGGCATCGGCTGGGTCGGGGGCCTGGCGTCATTTGCCGCACTGATTCTGCTCCTCCCCGATGGCAAGAGCATGTTGGTGGCAGCCATCATCGTCACCGTTGCTTCCGACACCTTCGCCCTGGCCGGGGGCAAAGCCTTCGGCAGCCGGCCCTTTCACTCGGCAAGCCCCAACAAAACGTGGGAGGGCACCGTCGTTGGGTTCGTGGCAGCAGTCGCGGCTGGAGCCGTTGTGGCCCTGCTCGATATCTCGCCCTTCAGCATCGAGTTCACCGATGCTGTGTACCTGGGAATTGTCGGCGGCCTGCTAGCCCCGCTCGGCGATCTGACCGAGTCAATGATCAAGCGGGACCTCGGAGTCAAGGACATGGGCCAGCTGCTTCCCGGCCACGGCGGCGTTCTGGACCGGCTCGACGGTCTGCTGTTCGTGCTGCCCGGCACCTACTACCTGGCCCTGGTCCTCGGTCTCACATGATTCGCTTCTCATGAAGTCGGTTGCCATCGCCGGGTCGACCGGATCGATAGGCACCCAGACACTCCAGGTCATCGCCGACGCCCCCGACGACTACCGAGTGTCGTCTCTGGCCGCTGGTTCGTCGGTAGCCCAACTTCTCGAACAGGCCGCCGCAGTGCGGCCCGACACCGTCGTCATCGGCGACCCGTCGCTGGTCGACGAGGTCCGGGCCGGTATCGACGGAAGCATCGAGGTCCTCGTGGGCGCCGAAGGCATGGCCGAGTGCGCCCGACGAGCCGATGTCACGGTCAACGGGATCGTTGGCTTTGCCGGACTACCTGTCACCCTGGCCTGTCTGGAGGCCGGTAAACGACTGGCTCTGGCCAACAAGGAGTCGTTGATCGCGGCCGGTCCGGTGGTCCAGAAGGCCCGGCTCACGCCAAACGCCGAACTGGTGCCAGTTGATTCTGAACACGCGGCCATTCATATGTGCCTTCGGGGAGCGGCCGCCGGTTCCGAGGTGGCCCGCATCCAGGTCACGGCATCGGGCGGACCGTTCCGAGGCTGGTCGAGGGACGATCTTGAGAACGTCACCATCGATCAGGCGCTCGCTCACCCGACCTGGACGATGGGCCCCAAGATCACCATCGACTCCTCAACCCTGATGAACAAGGGCTTGGAGGTCATCGAGGCCAACGAGTTGTTCGGACAACCTGCCGGCGCTGCCGGTTTCGGTCTCACGCTCGACGACGTGGAAGTCGTCGTGCACCCGCAGTCGATCGTGCATTCGATGGCCACATTCACCGATGGAGCCACCATCGCCCAGCTTTCGCTACCGACAATGAAGCTGCCGATTGCCTACGCACTGGCCTTCCCGCAGCGATTCCCGTCGCCTTTCGGAGCCATCGACTGGGCGACTGTTGGCACCCTGGAGTTCGAGTCTCCGGACCTCGATGCCTTTCCGTGTCTGGCGTTGGCCTATCAGGCCGGCCGCAGCGGTGGAACCGCTCCGGCGTGGCTGAACGCGGCAAATGAAGAAGCTGTGGCAGCCTTTCTTAACGAGCGCATCGGTTGGGCCGATATTGCACGGGTAAACGAAAACGTACTTTCGT
>CALHBU010000051.1 GCA_937930655.1 uncultured Acidimicrobiales bacterium
CGCAACGCCATGGGCAAGGTGCAGAAGGCTCAACTTCGTTCGGAGAACGCAGAGCTGTTCACCTGAGGTTGTGCTGTTGGGCTGACCGTCTCAGGCCGGCTGACGGCCGGCCAGAATGTCGAGCTCTACCGAGAGGCGCTCGGCCATGTCGGACAGGTCAGGCACCAGATCGCGGTCGGCCACGAAGCTGAAGTCGACGGTTTCGCCATGCGACATGACGCTCACCGACAGCCCGGTGCCGTCGACCAGCGTCGACAACGGGAACTGATGGGCGAGGGGGATGCCATCGACGGTTGCCGCTTCTCCCCCACCTGGCACGTTCACCACATAGACATTGAACGGTGGCATCAGGCGGGTGAACGCTCCCGTCCGCACCATCAGCCGGGAGGCCAGCGAGGCAACGGCCGGTGCCGCTTCGTACATCGATCGGATGGCTTCGACCGGCTTTGCTTCAAGATCGTCGGTAAGCAGCGCAGTTGCTTCGGCAATCTCGATCAGTCGCTCGATGGGCTCGTGGCGGTGGGTAGCCAGCGGTACCAGTGCGGTGCCGAGTGGCTCATCAATTGAGTCGACGAGCACCGGGGAGAGAGCAACCAGCGGCTCGGAGGGGAGCTCGTCGTGGAGGACGAGCCAATGCCGCAGAGTTCCAGCGACCAACGCCAAGATCACATCGTTGAACCGAACATCGTGCTTTTGGTGAAGGTCTTTGACCGCCTCGACTGGCAACGAGGCAAAGGCAACCCGACGGTGGGGGCCAATGGTGCGATTGAACGAGACCCGAGGTGCTGGCTGATCAGCTTGGACCTCAACCGCACCACCTGGCGTGGCCCACGGGGCCAGCGGGCCGAGCACGTTCACCCGACCAAGAACAGGCACCGCGCTAATGCCGCGAGCAGCCAGATTGACCATTCGCCACGGGCTCTTGGCCATCGACCAGCCAGCCTTGATCAACAGATCAGTGTCTTCGGGGATCCGATCGGATCGGGTCTTGACCGGCGGATCATCGTGGTCGAGCTCTACCCCGTCGACGAGGGGGGCGAGCACATCAAGACCGGTGACGCCGTCGACCAGCACGTGGTGCATCTTGACGAAGAGAATCGGATTCTCGTCTGCCCGATCGATCAAGTACATCTCCCATAGCGGCCGACTCCGATCGAGTGGGCGCTCATGGAGTCTGGCGATCAGGCTGGCCAGGCCGTCGTCGTCAGAGCCTGGGACGCCGACGTGACGAAGGTGATAGTCGAGATCGAAGGTGGGATCCTCCAGCCACCAGGGCCGGTCGAGGTTCATCGGCACCCGGTAGACACGGCGACGGAAGCCGGGCAGCAGGTGCAGCCGATCCTGCATGCGATCGCGGAGCCAATCGAGGGTGACCGCCGGGCCTTTGGTGGCGCTCGTGTCGAGCTCGACCATCAGGGCGGTATGTCCAAGGTTGGTCGCTGACTCGGCGGCCAACAGTTCGGCTTCTCTGGCCGTTAGCTGATGCACATCACACCTCGTGGCTTTCCAGGCTTGGGTACAGCCGGCGGAGCCGGGCCGGAGGCTCGAACGGTTTCCAGTCGTCCATGGAAAGCGCCAATCGGTCGGCCACCACGAAGAACGCCGCTGGGTTGGCTCCGAGGCCGCTGTGACTTCCTCTCACCTGAACGTTCTCAGCCCGTGGTCCGACGGTTTGCTGGCACGCCTCGGGCGGCACGATGCCGTCGGAGGCGGTCCACACCGAGGTGGAGGGCACCGGAATTTCGTCGACGTCGATCTTGGCTGGCGTCTGTAGATAGAAGCGGCTGAGGAACTCGCTGACCCCGGCCAGATTGGATTGTTGGCTGTCGAGCCGGACCGGCGAGCCAAGGCTGATGACCTGACGAACCATCTCCGGCCGATGGCTGGCCAACACTCGCCCGAAAATGCCGCCCGCGCTCCAGCCCACCAGGTCGATGGGCTCGTCGTACCGGTGATAGAGCTCGGTGAGCGTCCGATCGATGCCTTCAGCGACATGGTGGGCGGCTCCTACATTCAACCCAAGGCCCCATCCGTGGGGCCGATGGCCAAGGCTTCGGAGAAACGCCCGCAGTGCCATGGTGGCGGTGTCGCCGTTGATGAAACCGGGTAGCACCAGAACAGGACGAGGGGGTCCAACTGGCGCTAGATAGGCGACCAAAGGGCCAACAGCCGGCAGGCTGACAAACTCGGGCACAGCACGAAGCTCGCCTACTAGCGCTGATGCCTTCACAGCTCCAGACTACGTCACACGATCTTCGAGCCCTTGTTGCCCCAATACTCGTCTCGGAGAAGACGCTTATAGAGCTTGCCGGTTGGGAGGCGAGGTAGTTCGTCCCGGAAGTCGAGGCTGCGGGGAACCTTGTAGTTGGCGATGTTGTCTCTGGCGAACGCCAACAACTCGGTGGCCAACGCATCGCTGGCTTCCTCGCCCTCAGCTGGTTGGACAACCGCCTTGACCTCTTCACCCAAGTCTTCGTTAGGAACGCCGAAGACAGCGACGTCGGCCACCTTGGGATGCATGATGAGACAGTCCTCGATCTCCTGCGGGTAGATGTTCACCCCGCCGGCGATGATCATGAAGGCCTTGCGATCGGTGAGAAACAGGAAGCCTTCATCGTCGATGTAACCGACATCGCCCAGGCTCGACCAGTTCGGATGGTCGGGGTGCTGGGAGTCCTTCGTCTTGTCGGGAGCATTGTGATACTCGAACGGCATCTCTTCCCGCTCGAAATAGATGGCACCCGACTCGCCATTGGGGAGTTCGTTGCCTTCATCGTCGCAGATGTGGATGGTGCCGAGAATCGACTGACCGACGGTGCCGGGATGGTCGAGCCAAGCCTGAGGCGGGCAAAACACAAAGCCGTTGACTTCGGTACCGGCGTAATACTCATAGATGATGGGGCCCCAAAGCTCGAACATCTGCTTCTTCACTTCGATCGGGCAGGGGGCGGCGGCGTGAATGGCCACCTTGTGGGTCGACCAGTCGAAGCCTTCGAGTTGCTCGGGCGGCAGCTTGAGCATGCGGCTGAACATGGTCGGAACCCACTGCGAGTGGGTGATCTTGTAGGTATCGATATGGGCCAGTGCTTCGGCCGGATCGAACTTTTCCATCACCACCACCGTTCCGCCCAGCGCTTGGGTGCTGGTGCAGAAGCCGAGCGGGGCCGAGTGGTAGAGCGGAGCGGGTGACAGGTAGACGGTGTCGGCATTCATGCCGAACAGTCCCTGGCCCAGCGCCACGACTGCTCCGGCGCCATCGGGATCATCTATCTGGTGCTCGCCAATGGGCCTCTTGATTCCCTTGGGGCGCCCCGTCGTGCCCGAGCTGTAGAGCATCATCTCGCCCCGAGGCTGCTCGGCTAGCGGCTCGGCCGGCTGATCGGCCACCGCGTCTTCGTATCGCTCCCAGCCATCGATGGGCCCATCGCAAGCCAACCAGATGTCGCAATCGGGACAGAGCCCGGGGAGATCGGCAACCAACTCGCTGACGGCGACCGACGCGAAGACTGCCTTAGATGCCGAGTCAGACACGATGTACGCCGACTCGTCAGGCTGGAGGTAGCGGTTGATGGTGGTGAAGTACAGACCGGACCGCACCGCAGCCCAGTAGAACTCGAAGTAGCGAATGTTGTTCTCCATGAAGATGGAGACGTGGTCGCCTGGCCTCAGCCCCGCGGCGTAGAGGTACTGGGCTAGGCGGGCCGAGCGGTCGTCGAGCTCTTTGTAGGAGAGGGTTTCGCCACTCCCGGCCATGACCACGGCTGACTTGTCTGGGGTTGTTGCTGCATAGGTGCCCGGATACATGTCTGGGAAGGTACCCCAGGCTGCCGGTTCAGAGCAGTCCGAAGGTATGGACCGTCCGTTGGCTGTAGGTCTCGCCTGGTCGCAGAACCGGAGACGGGAACTCCGGGCGGTTTGGGCTATCGGGGAGGTGTTGGGCCTCGAGGCAGAGACCAGGCCTGGTCCCTTGAGCCGAGAGATGCTGGCCGGTATAGATCTGCAAGCCTGGTTGGTCGGTGTGCACGGTCATGGTCCGGCCGCTAGCTGCGTCGACCATGGTGGCGGAAGGCTCACCGGTGCCATCGAGAACGAAGCAGTGGTCGTAGTGATTTGTGATCGGTCGGAGTGTCCGAAAGTCGAACGGCGTGCCCTCGACACCGATCGGGGAATCTGTGGGAATCAAGTCGTCGTCGACCGCCAGGTATGCGCTCGCTTGTATCTGGAGCAGCTGATCGGCCAGCGCAGTCGAGCCGAGGTTCCAGTACGCATGGTTGGTCAGGTTGACGATGGTCGGAGCGTCGGTGACGGCTTGGTAGATGAAGGCCAGCGTTGGTCCGGGGCCAAGTTGGTAGATCAGCTCGATGTCGAGTGCGCCCGGATAACCCTCATCGCCGGCGGGACTCTTGTGGGAGAGGCGCACACCGCACCGATCGTCGGCCTCGAACGGTTCCGACGTCCACACGTAGTGGTCGAAGCCGATGGCTCCGCCATGGAGATGGTTGGCCCCATCGTTGATGGCCAGCTGGTAGCGCTCGCCGTCAAGATCGAAGGCTCCGTTGGCGATCCGATTGGCGTAACGCCCAACGGTTGCTCCCTGATAGCCCTGCCGGTCTGCACCTTGACTGTCGGCGAACGCCGCTCGGCCCAGCACCACCTCGTCGCTGCGACCGTTGCCGTCCAGGGCCAGAACCGAGACCAGGTGGGCCCCGTAGTCCCAAACGGTCGCCGCTACCCCACTGCCGTTGTCGAGGGTGAAGGCGCTGGCCTCAGTGGGGCCCTGCGCTCGGTGACCGATGGTGGGTCCCAGTTCGGTAACAACGACTGACGGCTGGGTCACCGGTGGAGTATCGGGAACCAGTCGGTCCGCAGCCGATCCCCTGGTTTCATGCCGTGGCCGGTAAAGGGCGGCGAGGTAGGGCCCGATCGAGCGACATAGCGGGCATCATCGCCGACCCATCGGGTCGAGAATGCTCGCCGCCGTTGCTCTCCGGCATTGGCTCGAGCGCCGTGGGTTGTCCGAAAATCGAAGGCCACCGCATCGCCAGGCGCCATGGCCCATTCCAAGACGTCGAGGTGCGGATCAGTGTCAGGGTCGAGAGGGCCACGGAAACGCTCGCCTGGCTCGTCGTAGAATGAGCTGCCGTCGACCCAACTGACAGGTGCGGTTTGCGCATGCCACAAATGCGAGCCGCGGATGAGGCGCAGGGTGGCGTCGTCAACGGGGTCGAGTGGCACCCAGAAACTGACCGTCTGTGTTCCTTCCACGAAGTAGTACGGGCTGTCGCTGTGCCATGGCGTTGCCATAGCCGCGGTGGCTTCTTTGACCAGGACGTGATCGTGAAAGAACTGGGCGGTCGTGGACTGCATCAGCTCGGCCGCCGCTCGGGCCGCAACCGACTCGGTGACGAACTGTTCGAACTCGGGTACTCGTTGCCAGTTGCAGTAGTCGTCGAAGAACAGCCCTGGTTGCCCGGCCGCCAACTTGTCATCGGGCGCGGTGCCGTAGTGATTCACGAACTCCGACGGCTGGGCCATGTTGCGGTCCACGCCGGTGGCCAGAGCGTCAACCCAGTCAGTAAAAAGACCGGGCAAGCAGACGGCACCGTCGGCTCGAAAGGCCGCCGCCTGGTCTGCGGTGACCGGCGAGCCAACGACGTCGGTCATCGATCGGTCAGAGTTCTGCTGCCGTTGACTCGGCAAACTGGATGCTGTTCTTCATCCGGTCGAAGAGATCGTCGAGGTCGACACCTTCCGTGCTCTTCTTGCCTTCCTTGTACCGGGAGTAGACCCCGTGGAGAATGCAGGCCGTCTTGAAGAAGTTAAACGCTCGATAGTACGGAAGCCGCGAGACGTCGGCGCCGGTGAGGTTGGCGTAGGTCTCGATGAGCACGTCCCGCTTCACGAAACCAGGAGCAGTGGTAGCGCTTCCCGAGACGCCGTTGTCGCCTTCGATATCGGGGTCGCCCCAGCCATTGATGGCATAGGCGAAGTCGGCCATCGAGTCCCCGAGGGTGGAGATCTCCCAGTCCAGCACGGCGGTGATGTTTCCATCGGCGTCGACCATGCAGTTGTGGGGGCCGTAGTCGCCGTGAACAACCCGGGCTGGCCCCTGCTCTGGCAGGTTGTTCTGGAACATCTCGTGGAGAGCGTGAATGCGGTCGTCGTCGTACTCGGCGCCCGGGACCGAGGCGGTCCACGAGCCGTACCAGGTCTTCAACTGACGGGCGACGTATCCGTCGGGCCGGCCGAGGTCTCCGAGCCCGACATCGGCCGGGTCGACCGAATGAAGGGCGGCCAGCGTTTCCATGAACGACACACCCATGCGGGCCCGAGCGTCGAGCGACAGCCATTCTTCGACGTCTTCGGGGCTGTACATGGCCCGACCGGACACCTTGCTCATGATGTAGAAGTGAGCCCCCGTGACGCTGGGGTCTTCGCAGTAACCGAAGGCTTTGGCCACCGGCACGTTGGTCTGCCCGAGACCACTGATGATCTTGAACTCCCGACCCATGTCGTGGGCCTTGGGCAGCAGCTCGCCCTGCGGTGGACGTCGGATGACGGCCTCGTTACCGTCGGTATCGACCAGGGCATAGGTGAGGTTTGAGTGTCCGCCCTCAAGCTGCTCCCATGTGAAGGGGGGCGTGAGACCCTCGACATTCTCGCTCACCCAGGCGTTCACTGCGTCCTGGTCGTATCCCGGTGTTTGGTCGCTCATGATCTCAGCCCCTGGGGACATCGATCCAGGGGACGTCTTTGTCGACCCTGGGTTCGCCGGGAAGTCCCAGCACCTGCTCGCCGATAATGTTCTTCATGATCTCGGTAGTGCCGCCCTCAATGGAGTTGGCCCGAACCCGAAGGAAGCCGTGGCCGACACCGCTCTCGCTGCCGTCGACCGAGAGGTCTTCGGGGCGGCGGAAGGTGTAGTCGAAACCGGTCATGCCGGCTGCGCCCTGGAGGGTGACAGCGAAGGTCATGATGTCCTGGTTGAGGCCGGAGAACGCCAACTTGGACACCGACATCTCGGGCCCGGGGTTGCCGATCTTGCGGTTGGCACTGGCCCGCATATTGGTGAGGCGGAATACTTCGGCCCGCACCCACAGCTTCATGAGGCTGTCTCGCTTGGCCTCGGTCTTGGCGTC
>CALHBU010000052.1 GCA_937930655.1 uncultured Acidimicrobiales bacterium
CCGAGCGTCACCCAAGACCAGCACGGTGGTCTTGGAGTTGACGTCCTGACCGTAGGTCTCCCAGAACACCTCAAGGGCATGTCCGTAGTCGGAGTGGCCATCGACCCAGACAACATCGGCCTCGGTGTTGACCCGATGGACAGCCTCGGTGATGTCGTCGACGCCTTCGAAGAACTTCGTGACCTCGTCGAGGCCATCGATGAACACGAAGGCACGAACCTTGCTGAACTGCCCGGAAATGGCGTAGACGAGGTGCAGGGTGAAGCGGGCGAACGCCGCAACCGAGCCGGAGATGTCAGCAATGACCATGATTTCGGGCTTGGCCGGACGGGGATACTTGAAGACCAGCTCGGCGGGGACACCACCGTATTCGAGGCTGTGGCGGACGGTGCGACGGAAGTCGAGGGCACCACGGCGCTTGTTACGACGCTTTCTGGCCAATCGGACGGCCAGTTTTCGGGTGAGCGGGTAGATGGCCTTACGAAGGTTGGCCATTTCTTCTCGGCTGGCGTGCATGAAGTCGACGTCTTCGGGCAGCGGCTTCCGAAGCGTTTTGGCCATCGCCTCAGCTCCACGATCGGCCACCAGGCGGCGCCGGATCTCGGCCTCGATCTCCTTGCGGAGTTTCTCGATGCGGTTCTCGTACTCGTCCTTCTCCAACCGCTCCTCGAGCGGCGAGAGTTCGCCATCGGGGGCGTTCTCCCTGGCCTGATCCATCAGACGGTCCATCAGTCCCTCGAGATCGAGGTTACGAAGTGTCCGGTAGAGGTAGTAGGTGCCGCCAACGGGGCGACCAGGTTCCATACCGGCAAAGCGCTTGACGGCTTGCTTGGCCAGCGCCCGCATGAGCGGCTCGTCGCCCTTCATCAGCGCCTGGTAGAGAAGCTCAGCCAGTTCCTCGGGGCTAAGCCCCTGACCGCCACCCTGGCCGCCTTCACCTTCACCCTCGGCCTGGTCAGGATCCATCTCGTCGAAATCCATGTTGGCGAAAGGATCAGACGCATCGTCGCCGAGCGCATATTCCTTCCCCCGAAGCGAGAAGTAGACCTCGAACAGGGTCTCAAAGGTCTTCCAATGAGCGTTGTTCTTGACCAGCGTGGCAGCCAACGCGTACTTGAACGCGTTGCGATCCTCCAGCGGGATGTGCTTGACCGCGATAGCGGCGTCGATGTTCTCGGACAACGACACCGGAAGGCCGGCGGTTCGGAGATCCTGAACGAAACCTTCGATGAGTTCGAAGATGGTGTCGTTCGGGGCGGTGCCGCCGTTGCTCTCAGCGTCGATGACGGTCATCAGCTAGCCGATGCCTCGAAGTGAGCGGCAGAGTTCGTGCTGAACTCCTTGACCACCTTTTCGATGTCGCTGCGGTACTTGAGGAGAATGCTGGCCGTTTCGACTGCGTCCTCTTCGGAGATCTTCTCGATGCCGAGGAGGATGAGGGTGCGGGCCCAGTCGATGGTCTCCGAGACCGAGGGAGCCTTCTTAAGTTCGAGCTGGCGAATCGACCGGACGATACGAGAGATCTGGTCGGCCAAGTTCTCGGTGATGTCCGGCACCTTGGTGAGAACGATTTCTTTCTCCCGTTCCATGTCCGGATAGTCGAGATAGAGGAAAAGGCAGCGACGCTTGAGAGCCTCGGACAGTTCGCGAGTGCTGTTGGAGGTGAGGAAAACCAACGGAATCTGCTTGGCCTCGAGGGTGCCGAGCTCGGGGATGGAGACCTGATAGTCGGAGAGCAGCTCCAGCAGGAGGGCTTCGGTCTCGACCTCGACCCTGTCGACCTCGTCAATCAGGAGCACAACGGGATCTTCGGCCCGAATGGCTTCGAGCAGTGGACGCTCGAGCAGGAAGTCGTTTCCGAAGATGTCGTCCTGCATCTCGTCCCAATCAGCAGCGGTGCCTTCGGACTGGATGCGAAGAAGCTGCTTCTTGTAATTCCATTCGTACAGCGCCTTGGCCTCGTCGAGTCCCTCGTAGCACTGGAGGCGAATGAGTCGAGCATCGGTGACTTCGGCAACCGACTTGGCCAGCTGGGTCTTGCCGGTGCCAGCAGGGCCTTCGATCAGAACCGGCTTTCCCAGGCGATCAGCCAGATACACGATGCCGGCAATCGACTCGTCGGAGAGGTACTCGACATTCTTCAGGCCCTCTCGGACGGCGTCGACGGATTCAAAACGGTGCGTCATGTCCACACCGTACAAGCCCGCCAGTCCCGAGAGTGAATTACGGCGTCCTACTCACCGGCCAGTGGCTGGGTAGGATCGGTCCCGCATGGATAGAGGTCTAGCCGTCGCCGTCGAGCGTTTCGCCACCAGTATCGGAGAAGCGCTTGCCAGCGCGGCTTCGGGCACCTCGGTTGAGGCCGACAAACTTCGCCGGGATGCAGTGGTGGAAGCCTTCAGTTTGTGCTGTGCCATCATCGACGCCGACGAACGGCACTCCGACGACGAGTTGTGGGCCCTGATCGCCGCCTTCTCCCAGCACGATCTTCTGCCCGGTGCCGCCACTCCCGAGGATCTCCGGGACAGCACCCTGGTCAAGGGTCGTCGGCAGTGGCTGAATCTTCCCTCGGAGCTCTTTCTGACCCTGAGCCAGGTCGACGACACCCGAGCAACCCGGCTCACCCGGATGTATTACGACGAGGCGATGGCGCTGGCTCACACGGTGGCTTCGCTCGATCGGTATCCGTCAGACTCTGAGCTTCAAGCAATCGTTGCCTTTCAGAAGTTGCTTCTTGGCGCCCTTCCCGACGCCCGCACCGGCAATACTCCTGCCACCGCAGTATCGGAGACGAAGACGGCGACCAATAGCTCTGCAGCGTTGGAGGACGAAGACAAAGCCACCGAGCTTCCACCGGCCGAGCCCCTGGAAGATCTGCTGGCCGAACTCGATGGGCTGATCGGGCTCGACGCAGTCAAGGAGGAAGTCCGCCTCCTCACCGCCCTGCTCCGAGTCCAGAAGCTGCGTGCCGAGCGCGATCTTCCGGTGGTCGACAGCAACAAGCATCTCGTCTTCAGCGGCAACCCGGGCACTGGCAAGACCACGGTGGCCCGGCTGCTGGCCCGCATCTACCGATCACTCGAGGTGGTCGACCAGGGGCACTTCATCGAGATCGATCGCAGCGGTTTGGTTGCCGGGTTCGTCGGCCAAACGGCAACCAAGGTTGGCGAGGTCTTCGATAAGGCCGACGGCGGCGTGCTGTTGATCGACGAGGCCTACTCCCTCATCAGAGGCGGCGAGAAGGACTTTGGCCGGGAAGCCATCGACGCAGTGGTCAAGCAGGTTGAGGATCGCCGCGACACCATGGTCGTGATACTGGCCGGCTACCCAAAGGAAATGGCCGAGCTTGTCTCGGCCAATCCTGGTTTCAGCAGCCGCTTTCCCAAGACCATCACCTTTCCTGATTACGACGACGACGAACTGCTGGCGATTCTTCATCTCATCTGTACCGGCGGCACCTATGAGCTCACCGAGGCCGCGGAAGATGCCGCCGTTGCGTGGTTCGGGGCCCATGAGCGGGGCCACGGCTTCGGTAACGGGCGACTGGCCCGCAACTTGTTCGAAGGAGCGGTGGCTCGCCACGCCAAGCGCCTGGTCGATGTAGCCGAGCCGACCGATGCCGAACTCACGGTGCTCGAACCTGAAGATGTCGCCGGTGTTCCCGTCGGCGGAAAGTCATGATCAGGTCGGCGTGACAACCCACGACTCCGGCGAGCCAACGGCAAGCGGATCGAGCCGGGTGGCGGCT
>CALHBU010000053.1 GCA_937930655.1 uncultured Acidimicrobiales bacterium
CAAGAAGATTCAGCGTCTCCTCGGGTACGCGATTGATCTCCTCGACATACAGAAGCGCGCCGCTTCGCAACGCAGTCACCAGAGGACCGTCGACAAAGATGTCGGGCGTGTAGCCCTCGGCAAGCACCTGGGCCGGGTCGAAATGACCGGTGAGGCGAGCGGGTGTCAGCTCTGCGTTGCCCTCGACAAAGGAGAAACCCTGGCTGCCCGATGTGGCCACCGCTCGCAGGATGGTGGACTTCCCGGTTCCGGGTGGGCCCTCGAGAAGCAGGTGACGGCCGCCCATAAGGGCTGCGGTGACCAACTCGGCCTCGCGTCGACGGCCGACGACTTGATCAGCAATTGCGTCGAGCGTGTGCGGTCCGTAAAGGGGGCTGGCCACTCGCAGAACCTAGCAGTCGGCTCCCGAACCGTCAGAGGGGACCTCGGTCAGTTGGGCGACAGCCTGATTGGTGAGAGTGGCAAAGAAGCGTTCGCCCAGCTCGGCCGACGCCGAACGTGGGTCACCGAGAATTCCGTTGTCGGTCACTGCGGCCAGACCGCCTCGTCGTAGCTCACCCATGAGCTCGCCCAACGGGCGGGTATTGCCCACCTGGAGCCGGTCGGAGCGAACCGACTGGCTCTCCAACCAAAGCAGGAGAGAGGTCTCGGTGTGACCGGCGTGAGCGTCGGCCCCTTCGATGACCGGCAACAAACCTTCGGCCCGGTGGCCCTCGGCTTGAAGCTGGGCGACCGCTTCCCTCAGCGGCTGGGCGTTGCCACCGTGACCGGACACAAAAACTACTCGTCGGAAGCGATGAGCCGCCGACCGGGCCAACTCGATCAGGATTGTCCGAAGCGCGTCCTGGCCGATTGACAACGTGCCAGCGAAGGCCTGATGCTCACCCGACGATCCGTAGGGCAGCGGAGGAGCGACAAGAGTGTCGGGGAGTCGGTTGGCGATGGCCTCGGCCCAGCGCAGGGCAATGATGGTGTCGGTGCCGGTCGGAAGGTGTGGACCATGCTGTTCCGTCGCCCCCAGCGGCACCAGAAGAGTGTGAGCCTCGGAGCGATCAAGGTCTTCAGTCGTGAGCCGGTCCACGCGGTCTGCCACCGAGTCACCCTAGGCTCTGCCGATGCGACTGGGCATCAGCATCACCAGCCAGCACGCCGGGTTGGACCCTCGACGCACCGTTCAACGGGTACTGGATCGGGCGGAAGCGGCCAACCGGGCCGGGCTCGACCATTTGAGCCTCGGCGATCACCACTCGGTCGGGCCAAGCGGCAACTACGTCCAGAACGTTCCAATGATCGGCCGGATCATGGCCGACTGGCCCGCTGACCGGCCGATCGGTCTGTTGCTTCTGCTGCCGCTGTGGAACCCCGTGCTGGCGGCAGAACAGATCGGAACTCTGGCTGCCTTGAGCGATGCCCCCTTCATTGTGCAGACCGGTATCGGTTGGGGCGCAGGACAATTCGCCGGCATGGGAGCCGAGCCCAAACGAAAGGGGCCCAGAACCGATGCGGCCATCTCGGTCATGAAGCGTCTGTTCGACGGCGAAACGGTCGATGAGCCGGAGTTCGGGCTGACCGGTGCTGCGATCAACCCCCGACCACCGCAATCAGTCGAGTGGTGGATTGGTTCGGGCCTGGGCGACGTGCCTGTCGAGCGCGCCGCCCGTGAGGGCGACGCCTGGTACCTAAGCCCGGGTGTGTCTCTCGATGCCCTGCCCGAAGCCATTGATCGCTATCAGCAGCGGTGTGCCGCCCACGACACGAAGCCACGAGTGATCCTTCGACGAGATCTGCTGGTTGGAGACAACCATGGCGAAACTGTCACCGCTGGCCAGGCCCTGGTTTCGGACGGCTATAGGGGTATGACCGACGATGTTCTGATCTATGGCGGGGTCGAGCATGTGACCGAGCAATTGGCAGCCTGCGCCGAGGTTGGTGTCGACGACATCGTGGCCAGAACAATGGCGGTTGATGACGATGTTGCGGTGCGTTCGGTCGAGCTTCTCGGCGCGGTCCGGGAACAACTCGGGTCTCGATCGAGTTGACTGTAGGTGTGACTCTTGCAGACACGAACGCGTCCGTGCAGGCTCTAGCTGACAGGTTTCTCCAGGTCAGAGCCACTACAGAGCGCCTGGCGGCACCGCTTTCGGCCGAGGACCAAACGGTGCAATCGATGCCAGACACGAGCCCTACCAAGTGGCATCGGGCGCACATCACATGGTTTTTTGAAACTTTTCTTCTTGCTCCTCATGTGCCGAATTTCGAGCCGTTCGATCCCCACTTCAGCTTCCTGTTCAACAGCTACTACGAACAGGTGGGTGAACGGTACCCCCGCCCCCATCGGGGGCTCATTTCCCGCCCCGGTGCCGAGGAGATTACTGCGTACCGAGCGGCCGTCGATCAGCAGGTCATCGACCTACTGGCATCATCGGACGAACAGACACTCGAGGTTCTGGCGCCCCTTATCGAGTTGGGGTGCCACCACGAACAGCAGCACCAGGAGCTCCTGCTCATGGACATCAAACACGTGCTGTCCCTCAACCCCATGGAACCGGCGTACCGGTCCGAACCGCATGTCGATGGGCCAGATCCCGGACCCCTCGGATGGCTCGACTTCGATGGCGGCACGGTGACCATTGGTCGG
The DNA here is from genome assembly GCA_937930655.1 of uncultured Acidimicrobiales bacterium. GTDB lineage: Bacteria > Actinomycetota > Acidimicrobiia > Acidimicrobiales > SZUA-35 > JAHECQ01. The sequence continues at coordinate 2,639 of CALHBU010000053.1, forward strand.
GACGACGACGAGCCCGGCTTTGGTTTCGACAACGAGGGTCCCCGCCATGAGGCGCTCGTCCACCCCTTCAGGTTGGCTGATCGGCTGATTACGTGTGGTGAGTGGCTCGACTTCATGGCCGACGATGGGTACCACCGGCCCGAGATCTGGCTTTCCGACGGTTGGCACAAGCGGCTCGCCGACGGTTGGGAGTCGCCGCTCTACTGGCGGGAATCTGAAAAAGGGTGGCGGATTCATACCCTTACCGGCAGCCGACCGATCGACCGGCACGAGCCGGTGTGTCACGTGTCGTTCTACGAAGCCGACGCCTACGCCACCTGGGCTGGGAAACGGCTGGCGACCGAGTTCGAGTGGGAGCGCGCAGCCGGCAACCGGCCGATTGAAGGAAACTTCGACGGGCTTCACCCATCCAATGCCGGCCCTTCCAACGGCGAGATCCGACAGCTCTTCGGCGATTGCTGGGAATGGACCGAGTCGGCCTACCGGCCCTACCCCGGCTTCCGCCCAGTCGATGGGGCCATCGGCGAGTACAACGGGAAGTTCATGATCAACACCATGGTGCTCCGTGGCGGTTGTGCATTTACCCCGCTCGGCCATACCCGCCCGACCTACCGAAACTTCTTTCACCCTCACACTCGCTGGCATCTCTCCGGTGTCCGGCTAGCCGACCAACCCTAAGGATTCATGAGCGAACCGGCGATCACGATCGACTCCCACCTGCCTCTCGACTGGGCTGAGGGTGCCATGAGGGACGACATCTCCCGGGCCTTCTCGAATTCACCGAAGGTGCTACCTCCCAAGTGGCTTTACGACGATCGTGGCTCGGACCTGTTCGACCAGATCACTCGATTGCCGGAGTACTACCCAACCGAGGCCGAGCGAGCCATTCTGGCCGAGCGATCGGCCGAGATCGCGGCCAAGACCGGGGCGACCACCGTCGCCGAACTGGGTTCTGGCACCAGTGACAAGACCCGCACCCTTCTCGATGCCTTTTGGGCAACCGGGCAGCTCAAACGATTCGTACCGCTCGATGTCAGCGAGGCGACGCTCCTCGATGCGGCCGAGATGCTGGCGAGTCGGTATGAGGGCCTCCAGGTTCACGCCGTGGTCGGCGATTTCACCCGGCATCTGCAACAGCTTCCGATCGGTGGTCGCCGACTGGTGGCCTTCCTCGGAGGAACCCTAGGCAACTTCTATGAAGAAGAACGACGGGCCTTTCTCGGAGCCCTCGGTGACAGCCTGGAGGCCGATGAGTGGGTTCTTCTCGGGGTCGATGTCATCAAGCCGATCGAGCAAATTCTCGCTGCCTACAACGATCAGGCCGGCCTGACTGCCGATTTCATCAAGAACGTGCTCACGGTGCTCAACTCGTCGTTGGCGGCCGACTTCGACCCGGCGCTGTTCGACTACATCCCGTTCTGGGACGGGCTTCAGGAACGGGTGGACATGAGGTTGCGGGTCGAGACTCCCCACACGGTACGAATCGATGCTCTCGAACTCGTTGTGGAGTTCACCGAAGGCGAAGAGATTCGGGTGGAAATTTCCACCAAGTTCCGGGTGGAGAAGCTGCGGGCCGAGTTGGCCGAGGCTGGCTTTGACGTTACCGATGTCTGGACCGGTGAGGCCGACGACTTCGGTCTGGTTCTGGCTCGCCGGATCTGACCCGGAGGCTAGTTACACACGTCGACCCAGTGGTTGTAGATGGCATCGGTGGCTTCATCGGCCAAAAGCCCAGCTTGCGGGGCGTTCAGATCGGCCAGCGCTCCATCGAGCTGGGCCCATGCGCCAACAATCTCGACCGGCGCCACGGTCTCGCCTTTGGCTGCGATGGCCTGAAGCAACGGGAGGTCTGCGCCCTCTTGACCCAGTCCAATAGCCGTATTGAGGTCGTTGGCCGTCGTGCAGTACTCGTCTGATGGTCGGGCCGCGTCGCTGGCGCTCAGCACCAGTGCGACAAAGCCAATGACCAACACGGCGATGATGGCGCCGACGGCCAGAATGAGACCAACGACGACCTTATTGACGCCTTTGCGCTCAGGGGTGGGCTGAACCGGTACTCCCGGGTCGGGGGCGCCAGGAGGGGGACCGGGGCTAGTTGTCATTGGGCCTCGCAGCTGAAGGATCAAACGCAGTATCGCCAGCCTCGACGGCCGAGGTCGCGCTGTGCTCGTCAGCAGCCCACTCGGGGTACAGCGCAGCAAAGTCGGCTTTCATCAGGTCGAGCGGGAGATCGTCGAAGCTACCCCGCTGGTTGACGTACTCCATGTGCCGGTTGCCGGCCTGGTCAAACGGGTGCATCAGCGCGTCGTCAGTGCCGTCGAAGGCAAGCACTTTCACGCCAAACCGCTCGCAGAGCTCAAGGTTGAACGCACTGCTCAGCTTGAACCAGCGGCCGCCGAGCAGCAGCTCGCTGTAGCCATGCCAGATGAAGAGGTCAGTGCCCATCTGCTCGGTCAGCTTCTCGCTGGTCAGATGGTTGCGAACATCGGAGAACCCAAGGCGGGCCGGAATGCCCCGATTTCGGGCGGCCGCGGTGAGCAGCACCGACTTCGGCACGCACCAGTTGGACTCTGAAGCAACGACGGTTGAAGCCCGGTAGGCCTCGGGACGAGGGTCGGAGTTGTAGGGGTCGTAGCGGAAGCCATCCCGCACGGCATGGAAGAGCTTCACCGCCATGTCAGTTGGCTCGGTGCTCTCACCGACGACCCCGCAGGCGAAGGCTTCGACCGGCTCGCTGTCGGAGTCGATGAACCATGTTGGTTCGAGCCACGACGACTCGATGGTTGGTCCCGGCATCACATCAGAGGCCGGAGTTTGACGTTGCGAGATCGGCCGCCATGGCCTCAAGCGCCTCGCTTCGAAACTGGGTGACCGTCTTGGCGTAGGAGCTCCGATCGAGCGCGGCCAGCGCCGTGGCCTCAGCGATGGCGGTCTCGACAACGGCGTCGGGTTCGACCGCGATATCGAGGAAGCCGGCATCAACAGCGCCTTTGCCGTCGAAGAGGTGGGCATTGGTCACCGAACGTTGGCGGTGACGCTGACTCAGTCGTTCTCTCGAAATGGCTAGCGCCCATCCCGGGAGCACCATGCCGATCGCCACCTCGTTAAGGCCGATTTTCACCGGAGCGTCGGGACCAACCCGAAGGTCGCATCCGAGCAGCATGAGCGCCCCGGCCGCGACGGCGTGTCCGGTACAGGCTGCTACGACTGGCACGCCACACCCATAGAGCTGGCGAACAAGGGCACCGCCTGCGTTCACCATCTGACCAATGGCTTCCTGGTCACCTGAGGCGATGATGTCGAGGTTGAAGCCAGCCGAGAACCTTCCGTCCCTCCCGGCTAGGACCACCCCGGCCACAGTCGAATCGGCCTCGGCGTCGACAATGGCGGCCGATAACGCGGCTGAGAGATCGGGTCCGAGAGCATTTGCTTTGCCATCGTCCATAGTCAGCACGACGACGTTGTCGTGGCGGTCAACGGTGAGTGAGTCAGTCATACCGAATGGGAATCCTCCTGCGATCGTCTCCCAGAATCGTTGGCGAATGGCGTGGGTGTCAACGTGGCCTCCGGCGGCACATGACGATGGCCAGGGAGAATGGTGCCGTACCATCGTCGGCATGCATCAGCGTTTTGCCCTTTTGGTGTTACTCGCCGTCCTTCTGGCCGCCTGCACCAGCGACGGGACTGACACAAGCGCCGATGGCTCAGACGACGCTGTCTCAACCACGGTCGAAGCATCTCAGGAGAACGTCACAACCTCGGCCCCGACCGAAACGGCCGAGACAGTTCAGGACGACAAGCAAGCTGGCGCAGCTGAAACCGAAGAGGTTCCTGGCGCCCTCCCGGTGTCCGATGAGTGGGAAGAGCTCAAGGAGAAGTGGTTCGTCTGGGGCGTCGCCAGCGACGACTCGCTCAATGTCCGCTCTGCTCCCGGCATTGAGGCCGATGTTGTCACCACGATCGCCCACAACGAGGGCGACGTCACTCGCTTCAGCGAAGTGGTGTTCGTTGGCGAGACCCGATGGACACCGGTGGCTATTCCGGGGGGTGCGGGGTGGGTGTCCCTCGAGTTCCTTAGGCCAACGCCGTCGGTGACAAACCCCGAGATCAGCGGCGATCGCACCATCGGAGCTGCCACTCTGGAAGCCGTGATCGAGGCCATGGACAGCCCAGCCGCCCTCGCCGAGTTCGTGGGCGACGACGGTTTGCTGGTCTCGCCCCAGCAATTCATCGACGAGTACACCCAGCTGGTCTCGAAGGCTGACCTTCAGAACAACGCCAACCAGTCACGAGTGTGGGGGAGCGAGCCCGGATCGGGCGAGGTGATCGAGAGCTCACTGGCCGACTTCCTGGCTGCCAGTGGTGGTGGGCCCGCGTTCACCAGCACCGAGGCCATCGGGTTCGACACGGTGATCAGCTCGGGAAGCGCGATCAACAACATCGCCTCGGTCTTCCCCGAGGCCACCACCGTCGAGTTTCTACACACCGGCACCGCGTACTTCGGGGGCCTTGACTGGCAGTCGACGACGTTGGTATTCAACGCCGACGAAGAACTGGTGGCAATCGCCAACGGCGAGTGGAGCCCCTAAGTAACGCTTGAATCAGCGGCGGGTGGGACCGAGCGATACCGGCGTGAGCTTTGCCGTGCCGGGCTTTGAATGATCGTTGGTCTGCTCAGGACGCATCTCGACGCCGACATTGGCCAACGCATGCTCGCCATGACCGGAAACACATTCGGGGTCCGGGCCATCGAGCGGCATGCCGGTGAAGAACTTGGCGGCCATACAACCGCCCTGGCAGGCATCGAACTGTCCGCAACTGGCGCAGGCACCCGCTGACTGAGGCTCACGGAGTTCGAGGAAAAGGTCCGACTCTTTCCATACACCACCGAAACCACCGGTGTCGCGTACGTTGCCGGCCTTGAATTCGTCGTGGAGAACGAACGGGCACGCATAGACGTCGCCAACCGGATCGATGAGGCAGACAACTCGACCTGCCCCGCACAGGTTGAGTCCGGGGAGGTTCTCGTCGCCCAGGGCATTGAGGTGGAAGAACGAGTCGCCGGTGAGGACGTTGGGTCGGGCCAAAAGCCAGTGGTAGAGCTCGACCTGTTGCTCCTGCAGCGGGTGGAGCTCGTGCCAGGTGTCGGCACCTCGTCCGGCCGGACGGAGCCGAGTGAGGCGGAGCTCGGCGGTGTACTTGGCGGCCAGGGCCTCAAACTCGTCGAGCTGGGAAATGTTGTGGCGGGTGATGACCACCGAGATCTTGAACTGACCAAAGTTGGCGGCGGCCAGCGCATC